>CATZYB010000023.1 GCA_958426095.1 uncultured Lachnospiraceae bacterium | reverse complement strand
GCCAGATCATCCCAATAGTAATCTCCGGTAATGTCGTCATAGCCGTCTCCGTCTTCATCAACCCACTGGCTCAGGAAATCTTCCATATCCTGGGTTCCGCTGCTGCCGGACGTATTGCCGCCTTCTGTTTCATCACTTTCCACCGGATTACCGTCCGCATCGGTTTCCGGAACGGCGCCCCACTGATAATTACCTAAATCAGTTTCTCCCGTCTCGCCGTTTTCACTGCCTTCCGGGAATATCTGAAGATAAGGAAGAACTTCCCGCAAAATATCACCGGCCATCTTCGTCGGCGCACTGCTGTCCTCCTGATTATCCTGCAGCTCATCGATAACAACATACACAACAACCTGTGGATCTTCCACTGGTGCGAATCCAATAAAGGAAACCACATATTTTCCCGAACCACGCGGCAATTTTTCTGCTGTACCTGTTTTTCCGCCGATCTTATAGCCTTCCACTCTGGCCGCCGTACCCGTCGTATTCACGCCGTCATCAGCTACCGTCTGATACATGGCTTCCATCAGCCAGTCACAGGTTTCTTTTGAAAGGGTATTCCGCACAAGTACTTTATCAAAAGATTTTACCACATTGCCGCTCTCAGTCGTAATCTCTTTGACAACATGAGGCTGATAATAATGACCACCATTGACGATTGAAGAAAAGGCCGCAACCATCTGGACCATGGTCAGGTTGAAGCCCTGACCAAAAGCACTTGTCGCCAGCTCAAAGCTTCCCATTGTAGATTCATTGAAAATCAGGCTCTCCGCCCCGGCCTCTCCCGGCAGATCAATGCCCGTTGCCTGTCCGAAACCATACAGACGATGGTATTTTAACATATCTGTAGTTCCCAGTTTTGTGCCAATCTGCATCAAAGCATCATTACAGGACCACATGATGGCTTCCTGAAGCGTCGTTATACCATGTCCATAAATATTATGACAGGCAATATGCTGAGTACCCGTTCCGTCAAACAAATCTTCACCGCCGTCACACAGAAAAGTATCATTGACAGAAACCTTATTTTCATCCAGGGCCGCTCCGATGGTGAGCGGTTTTACTGTAGAACCGGCCTCAAAAGTATCGCTGACACAAAAATTTCGCCAGAGATCATTATAAATGTTGACTACTTCTTCATCGCTTAAGGCTTTAATTTCTTCTTCACTATAATATGCTGTTAAATCTCTCGGTGAATTCAAATTGAACGTTGGAGAACTGGCCATGGCCAGAATCTCTCCAGTATTCGGGTTGGCTACGACCACACCGGTATGCTCGCTGCCCCGTTCATTAGCCAGCTGGGTCACATATTTTTCCACGATACGCTGTATATTCAGGTCAATCGTAGATACGACATTATATCCGTTCACTGCCGCTACAGTAGTTCTCTCAAAATCGGTTTCGTCTGAAAGATAACCATATTCGCGGCCATTGGTTCCATTCAGCATATCATTATAATAGCCTTCCAGTCCCCAGGTTCCCTGATTACCGCTCACCGTAAAACCGATCAAAGCGGCCGCCAGCGAATCATATGGATATTTTCTCAGATATTCCTCTTCAAACCAGATGCCTTTTACGTTGGCGCTGGCCTCTTTGTCCGCCTCTTCTTCCGAATTCATAAAGTCCTGATAGGCCTTCACCGTATCATAATCCAGCTTCTTTGCCATGACCACATATCGGCTGTCCGGACTGTCATCCAATACTTTATAGACTTCGGCCGCATCGATATCAAAATATTTTTCAATAGCTTCAGCCGTTGGTTTTTCACAATCACCATTGGAATTCAGAACCACATAAGGATCCAGGACAAGATTGTATACCTTTTCACTGGTTGCCAGCACTGTTCCATTTCTATCCTGAATGTCTCCCCGTTTAAAA
The DNA here is from genome assembly GCA_958426095.1 of uncultured Lachnospiraceae bacterium. Lineage (GTDB taxonomy): Bacteria > Bacillota > Clostridia > Lachnospirales > Lachnospiraceae > Frisingicoccus. The sequence continues at coordinate 17,559 of CATZYB010000023.1, read as the reverse complement.
GGAATACTTTTACTGTCATAATCCATCTGCGCCATAACGATCCGCGCATAGGTATCGCTGTTAGATAAATTAATATACAGCAATCTCCCGATCAAAACACAAATAAACAAAAGCAGTACAGCAAAAATGATCAGCAGTTTTTTTCGATTGCTGGTATCAAATTTCTTTTCCTGTTTTCTTCGTTTTTTTCTCATAGGCCGTTTCGGGAATTGATATTGCTTCGCCAAGATGTCACACCACCTGTCTATCTAAGGAAAAGCCCTCAGTAAACTGAGGGCTTTTATGTTCAGTCATCCGATGGAATCTGTCGGTATTGCTTGACATAATCCTGATTCTCATTGGAATAATAATGGATCTGCCCCTCTGTAATAGCCGTCATACCAAATTCATTAACGGCTTTTTGATATACCTCCGACAAATCGATCGCACTGCTAATGCGTTCTTCCATAGCCACATTTTCATTTGTAATAGTGCTGAGTTCTGATTTTAATGACGCCACCTGCTCACTGGTCTGAAGGATTTCATTCTGAAGACTCAGATAAACCACGCAGGCCGCTACCGTCACTACAACAGAAACGATCAAGAACAATGTATACGTCAAATTTAATCGAAGCGCCCGTTCTCGATTTTTCTGGGCTATTTCTCTTTTTCGTTTTCTTTCTGCCTGAAGGCGACGATCTTCGGCTGTTCTTCGCCGACGCTTTGGTGAATATTCCTCCGGCAGTGTTTCAAGTTTACGAACGGCGCTGCCTTCGACATAATATTCGGACGTGCGTCTTGTTGATCTCTTTGTTCTGTTGTCCGGCATAGTCACCGCTCCTCTCTCAAACTTCAATTGCGTTCAAACACGCGTAATTTAGCACTTTTTGATCTTGGATTCAGTTCCAGTTCCTCTTCTGACGGAAGAATCGGCTTCCGTGTGATCACCTTTCCCAAAGATTTTTTGCCGCACACGCAGGTTGGGAAATTTGGCGGGCATTCACACGGATTCTCACATTTTCTGAAAATGTTTTTAACAATCCTGTCTTCCAGAGAATGAAATGTAATAATACAGATTCTGCCGTTTGTATCCAGCAGTTCCACCATCTCATTCAAATGGCCCCGCAGCACTTCAAGCTCCTGATTCAGTTCAATCCGAATCGCCTGAAATGTCCGCTTGGCCGGATGACCACCCACCGCCCGGAATTTCATCGGAATCGCCGCCTTGATGATCTCCGTCAGCTCATCCGTTGTCTCCACAGGCTTATTCTGCCTGGCCCGAACAATGTGTTTTGCAATATTCTTCGCAAATTTATCTTCGCCGTAATCCCGGATGATCCGGTACAATTCCATTTCACTATAACCATTGACGATATCTCTGGCAGTCTTATCCTGCCGCTGATCCATACGCATGTCCAGCGGTGCATTCTCTCTGTAGGTAAATCCTCTCTCCGCCGTATCCAGCTGATAAGAAGATACGCCTAAATCTAAAACAATACCATTGACCTTATAAATTCCAAGATCATTCAGCACCTGCTTCATGTCACTGTAATTGCTTCGCACAATCGTGACTTTATCTCCAAAAGGCTTTAACCGTTCTCCGGCCGCTTCAATAGCGGCTGCGTCCTGGTCAATGCCGATAAAATGTCCTTTTTCACCAAGTCGGCTGCAAACATGAAAAGCATGTCCGCCGCCGCCAAGTGTCCCGTCAACATAAATGCCGTCCGGCACAATATTTAAATTATCAATCGTTTCCTCCAGCAAAACAGATTGGTGTTTGAAATTCAATGAAATCCACCTCTTTCTTTTGCTGTTATAAAGAAATTCCGATGTCTTCCATATGCTGGGCAATATCATCCATATCGTCCACATCCACATCGTTGATTTCTTCCCACTTGTCTCTGTTCCAAATCTCAATACGATTTGATACGCCGACTAATACGGCTTCTTTTTCAAGTTTGGCAAATTCTCTCAAATTGGCCGGGATTAAGATCCGGCCCTGCTTGTCAATTTCGCATTCTGAGGCTCCGGCCAGGAAAAAACGGCTAAATTTGCGGGCATCTTTATTGGTCATAGGAAGTTCATGGATCTTTTGTGTAAAACATTCCCATTCTTCCTGAGGGTACACGGAGAGACAGCCATCCAGCCCCTTCGTCAGAAAAAATCTTTCACCCAGAGATTCTCTCAGTTTTGAAGGAACGATCAGTCTGCCTTTTGCATCCAATGTATGATTATATTCACCAATAAACATACAAACCACCCGTTTCTCACATTCGGCTCCCAGCGGAACCATTTTCCACCACTTTGTTTCACTTTCCACCACTTGTATTTTTATTCTATATGATTGGTTTTGAAATAGCAATACCAATTTTAGTTTTTTCAAAAAAAATTCATTCTTTTTTAATATATGAATTTCATGGAATTTATGATAGAATGGGCGATAATCGTTGTAAATTGGCGATTTGCGTTCTATCTGTGTCGCACTGAATGTCAGCCCGGAGCTGAAAATCCTTGCAGAACATCGCAAGAAAAGGAGATAGCACATAATGGCGATTAGAAAAATCACAAAGAACTTTTAATGTGTTCTCCGGAGCAGTTGCAAAAGAAATTAAAAGAAATACATCTGACTTCCCGTTACACATCGGCTCAAATAAGCGCATTGCTTGATGTTAATATTCCTAAGTTAGTGAAATGGGAAAAGGAATACAAGACGGTTGACAATTATTATCAGCGATATATGGAATCTGACCGCGGATTAGTGGCGCCGGGCCTATCACTTGTAAAGGCGCTTTCTGCACCCGATAGTAAAGATAAACTGGCACAGATGGGCGAGGCTCTTGTGTGTGAATATTTGCGGAACATTGGGTATGATTTTCCAAAACCGGACAGACATATATGCAGGATTTTAGGAAGGGATTCTCTGGCTTTTTCAACCAATGTTGAGGTTCCGCGTTTACAGGCCTTTCAAATCATTTTCATACTTGCTGAACTTGTTGGTAAGTCAGTGGCAGAAACAGATTATATTTTATGGTCGTACTGTGCTGCTGGATATGGGGAAATCTGCACAGTGGATAAGCCCGAATGTGATGTATGTGTTGCAAGTAAACAGTGCAGAAAACAGACGGGTGATATTTTAAATGTATTAAAAGGCAAACTGCTATTAGATTCTTATTATAAAACAAAAGAAATCGATGGTATTTCAGAGATTATCTGTAAAGCGGCGGATATATCCTATAAAACTTTCCGCAAATGTGTATTTTTCGGTAAAGATGTATCTGCAGAGGACAGAACTGAAGTAACACAGAAAGTAAAATCGCTGCTGATTGATCGGATTCCTGAATTGCTTAAATCAATCGATCAGGCAATGTTTGATGAGACACATCATAAAATCTGCGAAGAAATTATAGGCATATATGATCGGGTGTGCAGACAGAGTTATGGTATTGCCCAAGGATGGCTGAATCAAACTTTGATGAACTTGATGATAATCGAATCTTCTCTGAAAAACAGTAAATTGCCAGTTACACAGGCGAGAAAATATTTTCATGTTCCAGTGAATGAGGATGTACTAAAAGTGGCGGCATCAGAATCAAAGGACAAATTCTTGAATGGTTTAGGGTTGAAAGCAGCACAACCATTTGAAAAATGGGAATATGCGGAGTATATAGAGTTTCAAAACGCCGTAAGAAGTGCGTTGCAATCTCCTATCAAAGCAGGAATCTATAAAGATGTTGCCGATTGGGTAATCAATATATGCGTTGAACTGGCATAAAAATCAGAAGGAACCGCAAGATCTCTTTACATTTATATTTTTCGACTTTGGAAAACACGCAGGACATATGTTCTCAATAGAAGGATGATTTTACATAGCTGAAAATGCACAATGGGGGGGTATACGTTGGTTTGGGATTATGTGCAGGATAAACTTGTGCATATGACCAATACGCCATATGTGGTATCTTCTACGGTGTATAAAATTCCTTGATAAACAACTGGTCATTTAAAAATAATTGAAAATTTAACAAATATTCAGTTGAGGGAAAAGAGTTCGTATGTTACAATAAACTGTTGTATTAGGCTCTTTTCCTTCTTCATTACAGGAAGTCTGATACGTTGCCCGAAGCACGAGCGAGTATTCAGACCACAATGGACACTTATGTACATGTGACAGAAGATTCTTTGACTAAAGCTGTACAGCAATTTAAAGTAAATAATACAAGTAAGGTTTCCCCTTGACTAGCTATCTTCATTTATAGTAAATGGCGTAGATATTATGAGGAAACCCCTAAAACAAAGGAGATGTAATCAGATATGAAATTAGGCATCGTTGGTCTGCCAAATGTGGGTAAAAGTACCCTTTTTAATTCATTGACGAAAGCCGGCGCAGAATCTGCCAACTATCCATTCTGTACGATTGACCCGAATGTGGGGATTGTTTCCGTACCGGACCACCGTCTGGACGTGCTTGCTGATCTTTATGATTCGGCCAAGATTGTCCCGGCAGTGATCGAGTTTGTTGATATTGCCGGACTGGTAAAAGGCGCTTCAAAAGGTGAAGGCCTCGGGAATCAGTTTCTCTCCAATATCCGTGAAGTTGACGCCATCGTTCATGTTGTCCGCTGCTTTGAAAATGACAACATTGTCCATGTGGATGGCAGTATCGATCCGCTCCGGGATATTGAAACGATCAACCTGGAATTAATTTTCTCTGATATTGAAATTATGGAACGCCGTTATGCCAAAGTCAGCAAAGGCGCCCGCAACGATAAAGCGCTTGCTAAAGAAGCCGACCTGGTAAAACGGGTTATCGCCCACCTGGAAGACGGAAAAATGGCCCGCTCTCTCGAAGTCGGCGACGATGAAGAACAGGCGCTGCTGCAAAGCTTCAATCTTCTCACGGCAAAGCCGGTCATTTATGCCGCCAATGTTTCCGAAGATGATTTGGCCGATGATGCCGCAGGCAATGAATTTGTAGATTCTGTCCGCAAATATGCCGCTTCCGAAGGTTCTGAAGTGTTCGTTATCTGCGCTCAGATTGAACAGGAAATCGCTGAACTGGACGACGATGAAAAGAAAATGTTTCTTGAAGATCTGGGACTTTCTGAATCCGGTCTGGAAAAGCTTATTAAAGCCAGCTATCGTCTGCTGGGCTTGATCAGTTATCTGACCGCCGGGCCGACCGAATCCCGCGCATGGACCATTAAAAAAGGGACTAAGGCCCCTCAGGCCGCCGGAAAAATCCATTCTGATTTCGAACGAGGATTTATCAAAGCCGAAGTTGTCAGCTATGACGATCTAATGGCCTGCGGAACTTATAATGCTGCAAAAGAAAAAGGACTTGTCCGTATGGAAGGTAAGGAATACGTAGTTAAAGACGGCGACATTGTCCTTTTCCGGTTCAATGTCTGAAAATATGCGCCCGACAGATATATCAGAAAAAGCTTCCACCCACAGCGGAGGAAGCTTTTTTACAAAAAAACAGATAGGGAAATATGAAACGCATAAAAGATGCGTAAAAGATCCGATACTTACATTACCTAATCTCTGGACAAAATCATCCAGGCCATCCCTTCCTCAATAGTGATCCGGCCTTCCTCTGCGATAAGCTCATTGCTGACACAAAGACTTTCCCCAAAATGGGTACTGGCCCGGTCCAGGGGATATTTAAATCCTTCCAGGGTAATTCCGGACAAATCCATGGTCGCCGGAATGAGGGACATATACTTGCCGAAAATGCCGTCGCTTTTTAAACAATAAGCGCCTCGGATCATCTGAATCTGGTTGTTTTTGTCAATCAACATGCCCTGCACACCGGCTTCCATGACGCTTTTAAGCATTTGAAGATTTGCCAGCACATGGTCCAGGCGGCTCCCCGTGCCACCCAAAATGTGAAGGACCTTCTCCCTGTCTGGCGTTTGTGTTCCCTGCGTATTTCCAGAGTTTTCCGGCCGCCGGCCCGCGTCAGCCCCAAACAATTCAAGCGCCAGCTTCACGGCGATATCCGTATCCGTATAATCCTTGTCCGGAATAAACTGGTGTACGCATATATCTTCCCGATGAATATATTTTTCCAGAATCTTTCCATCGATCGTATCAAAATCGCCCACTAAATGGGTTATAGCAATTCCTGCCCTGTCGGCGAAGGCTAATCCTCCGTCCACCGCAATCACTTCATCATATTTATGATTTTTTAAAAAAGAGAAGGCAAAATCGTCGTCGATATTGCCTCCTGTAATAATCAGTATTTTCATTCGTATTTTTTAAATACCTCCAGAAATCCCTTTACATTTTCTTCCACAGAACCTTTATAGACTGCTGAACCGGCCACAAAAATATTGGCCCCGGCCTGAATGAGCATCTCCACATTGTCCAGAGTCACTCCGCCGTCCACTTCAATATCCACATTCAAATTTCTGTCTGAAATCATCCGACGAAGGCGGCGCACTTTATCTGTCGTTGCTTCAATATATTTTTGACCGCCAAATCCCGGATTTACGCTCATCAGAAGCACCATATCCACTTCGCCAAGGATTTCTTCCACCGACGAAAGCGGAGTTGCCGGATTTAAAACCACACCGGCTTTAATGCCATAGCTTTTAATAACCTGAACCGTCCGGTGAAGATGTTTACAGGCTTCCACATGGACCGTGATCAGGTCCGCGCCCGCATCCGCAAACTCCTTGATAAAACGCACCGGCTCATCGATCATCAAATGAACGTCAAATATCTTATCCGTTACCGGACGAATGGCATGGATGACCGGCATTCCAAAAGAAATATTCGGCACAAACTGTCCGTCCATCACATCAATATGAATATATTCAGCGCCAGCCGAAGCCGCCTTTGCCACATCCTGTCCCAGATTGGCAAAATCCGCCGATAAGATCGATGGTGATAAAATCAACATCGTCAATACCTCCTCTGTTCTTTTAACTCCTGATACATCTGAACATAACTGTCATAACGCACCTGACTGATCTTTCCCTCAGAAAGCGCCTGCTTCACGCCGCAGTCCGGTTCATTTAAATGATTGCATCCGGCAAAACGGCACTCTGCTTCATACGACAGAAATTCAGGAAAATAGAGTTTTAATGTCTCATCTGTAAAATCATTTAAATAGAGAGAACTGAATCCAGGCGTGTCAAACAGATAGGTTTCCTCACCCAAATAAAACAGTTCCGAATGACGGGTCGTATGACGTCCCCGTTTAATCTTTTCACTGACCGTTCCGGTTTCCATCTCTGCTTCCGGAAGCAGCCAGTTCATCAGCGACGATTTTCCAACGCCGGAAGGTCCGGCCAGAGCCGTCGTTTTTCCTGCTAATAAAGCACGTATTTTCTCCAAATTTCCGGATTCCTTCACACTGACAAATACCATCGGATATCCGCAGCTGCGATAGATACTTTCCAGTGTTTCAATTTTTGAAGTATCTGCCAGATCGCATTTGTTAAAACCGATGATGACCGGAATATGCTTATACTCCATTTGCAGCAGAAACCGATCCAAAAGTCCGAGATTTGGTTCCGGCTGGGCCGCCGCAAAAAACACCAGAGTCTGGTCAATATTTGCTACCGCCGGCCGGATCAATTCATTTTTTCGAGGTAAAATACTTCGGATATTTCCCTTTTTATCCGTCTTGCTGATAACGTCAATCTCCACATTGTCGCCCACCAGAGGCTTTACCTTCCGGTTCCGGAATACCCCCTTCGCCTTACATTCATAAATTCCCTGATGTGCGACGTGGATATAATAGAATCCACCGATCCCTTTAATTATCTTTCCCTGCATAAATGCCTCAACTAATCAAAATAGATAGAATAAGAAGCGTATATCATTCCTTCAAGCATGGCCTGAACCGTTGCTGACGTTCCGGACTTACCGCTCACCGTTTCGGACCATCCGGACTCATAGGCATCCGCCGAGCTGCAGTAAGCCGTGTAAACATTTTCATAGGAACCATCTTCGTAAAGAATATTGATCGTTACGGTTCCTGCACTCAATGCTGCCTGAGTGCCAATGTCATGACCGAATGGATTATCTGTCGGCATATAGACCGTTGCACTTCCCATCTGAGGCTCAGTCTCCTTCGGTCCTGTACTTACTACAAGATCCACATAGGTTCCTCTTGCCACCTGAGAATTGGCATCCAGTCCCTGGCGGATGATATTTCCTTCATCCACACTGTCGCTGTCCTCATAAGACACGTTACCCACATTCAATCCGGCCGCTGATAATTCATAAACGGCGTCATCATAGCTCTTATTGATGAGATATGGCATTGTTGTTTTCTGTTTGCCTTTACTTACTGTTAAAGTAACCGTTGTTCCAAGCTTCACTGTTTCTCCGGCGACTGGCGAGGAACGGATGACCCGGTTTTCCTCAATAGTATCATCATATTCATTCTTCACCGTAACCTTCAGGCCCATACCCTCCAACTGGGATTTTGCCTGATCCAGAGCTACGTCGACAACATCCGGCATCTGAGCCGATTCATCACCTTTGCTGACAAACAAAGTGACGGTCGCTCCCTTTTCCAGATTTGTTCCTGCCTTCGGACTGGTACTGATGACAATGCCTTTTTCTACAGAGGCATCCTCTTTTTCCTGAATTTTATAATCCAGCTCGCTTTCCTGAAGCAGAGCAATGGCCTCATCCTGAGTCTTACCCACGCAATCCGGTACCGGAGAATTACTGCTTTCTGTACTGATATTTCCTGTGGATGTCGTCGTCTTATTACCGCCGCCAAAGCCGCTGAACAGACCGCCGGCCCGTCCGATAATGAAAAAGATTACGATCACGATAATAACAGCACCGACAATACCGAAAATCATCATCGTTTTATCCAATGCCGGATTTACATCATCTTCCTCTTCTTCCTCTTCCACAACCGGCTGCACCGGTTTCTTTGGCTTCGGTTTCTTACGCTCATGATGATTGTCATATTCTTCATATTCCTTGCGTTCTTCCTCCAACTGGCGGCGCCGCCGTTCTTCCGGAGTCAGACGTTCCGAACGCTTCCGCGGCTCTTTATCCTTATTTAAAGAAGCATGACGGAGTTTTTCCACATCATCTTCATTCATGACCACTGTGGTACTGTCGCCGACACCGCCGACAGGCACAGCCGAACCGATAACAACATAATTTCCATCCGGTTCTGCCAACGCCCGGCGAAGATCCATGATCAGTTCCTTGGCAGAACTGTAACGCAAATCCGGTTTCTTCTGAGTACATTTCATAATGATCCGCTCCACGCTTCGCGGAATATCCGGATTCAGCTGTCTCGGAGGCGTCATATTTCCCTGAATATGCTGAAGCGCAACTGAAACATTATTCTCTCCGTCATAAGGTACCCGTCCGGTCACCATCTCATACATGGTAATACCAAGGGAATAAATATCACTTTTCTCATCACTGTAACCGCCTCTGGCCTGTTCCGGTGAAATATAATGTACCGAACCGGCGGCATTCGTTGTCACTGTGGTCGAATCTGCTGCTTTGGCAATACCAAAGTCAGTCACCTTCACCTTGCCATCTCTGGACATAATAACGTTCTGCGGCTTAATATCTCTGTGAATGATCCGGTTAGCATGAGCCGCGCCCATACCGGAAGCAATCTGAACGGAAATGTTCAAAACTTCCCGGATATCCAATTTTCCTTTTCTTTCAATATAATGTTTCAGAGTAATACCCTGAACCAGTTCCATAACAATATAATAAATCCCGTTTTCTTCGCCAACATCATAGACGTTAACAATATTCGGATGGGATAATCCGGCCGCAGACTGTGCCTCCACCCGGAATTTTTTTACGAAAGTAGCGTCCGCGCTGAATTCCGGTTTTAATACTTTTACAGCAACAAACCGGTTTAATTTCTGATCTTTGGCTTTATATACATTTGACATGCCGCCGGCGCCGATCCGCCCGACAATCTCATATCTTCCTGCCAATAGGGTCCCTGGTGTTAACATCAATTCACCTCCACATCAAAAGGGTCAATAACAATCACTGCAATATTGTCTAATCCGCCATTATGTTTGGCTTCATCAATCAATTCATCAACTACATCGCCAATATATGTATTCTTTACAATGTCAAACAACATATCATCCTCTACCATATTGGAAAGCCCGTCGGAACACATAAGAATCTGGTCGCCCCGCTCAAGATCCACTTCAAAAAAGTCAACCTTTGCATTCTCTGACGCTCCTACAGCCCTCGTAATAATATTTTTATCCGGATGGTTTCTGGCCTGCTCTTTTGTCAATTCTCCTGCCCGGACAAGCGTAGCGACAAAGGAATGGTCCTCTGTCACCTGATTAATTTCCTTATCCAGAAGGTAGAGCCGGCTGTCGCCGATATTTCCGACAAAAAGCTGCTCATCCTCAATATAGGCCACAACCATCGTTGTACCCATGCCTTTCAATGCCTCATCCTGCGCCGCTTTTTCGATCAGCTTACGATTGGCATATTTGATACCTTCATCCACCATACGGATCAAAGCATCCGGTTTTGAAATTTCAATATACTTCAAGAAACATTCCACGGCATATCGGGACGCAAAATCGCCCGCATTATGGCCGCCCATGCCGTCTGCCACAATGAACAGATTCGGAAAAGCCCCCACTGGTACCTGAGAATAATATATGAAATCCTGATTTACTTTTCGGACCAGACCTACGTCTGTCTTTCCAAATACCCGCATTCTATACCTCCTTTTCTCCGACCTGAGTCATATATCTGCGGCGCAACTGGCCACAGGCCGCTTGTATATCCCGACCCATTTCTCTTCTTATAGTAACATTTCCCCCATATTTTTCAAGGTTATTTTTAAAATTCACTATGGATTTCCGATCAGATTGGACATAATCCCGCTCTTCCACCGGATTAATAGGAATTAAATTCACATGCCACATAAATCCTTTCAACAGACGCGCCAATGCCCTGGCATCCTCCGGCGAATCATTGACGCCGCCGGCCAGGCTATATTCAAAGGTCAGTCTCCGGCCATTGGTATCATAATAATAACGGCAGGCTTTTAAAAGATCTTCAATCGAATACTTATTGGCAATCGGCATCATCGATTTTCGCTTTTCGTTACTGGACGCATGAAGGGAAATCGCCAGCGTGATCTGCAGATGTTCATCGGCCAGCCGATAAATTTCCGGCACCAGTCCACAGGTCGAAAGGGTGATATTTCTCTGACTGATATGAAGTCCTTTTTCGTCGGAAATCAACCGTATGAAACGGACCGCTGCATCGTAATTGTCCAGCGGCTCTCCCGTCCCCATAATGACCACATTGGATACCCGTTCTCCCGATTCTCTCTGAATCGCATAGACCTGGCCAAGCATTTCCGCCGCTGTCAAATGACGTTCCAGTCCGGCCAGCGTGGAAGCACAGAAACGACACCCCATCCGACAGCCGACCTGTGAAGAAATACACACGGAATTTCCATGCTTATATTTCATCAGCACGCTCTCAATGATACTGCCGTCTTCCATGCGGAAAAGATATTTCCGAGTCCCGTCAATTTCCGAGACCAATCGATCAACCATCATTACCGAACAAAGGGTTGCCTCACTTTTAAGCCGCTCCCGTAAATCCTTTGAAAGATTCGTCATCTCGTCAAAATCCTGAACCAGCTTGACATGTATCCAGTCATAGATCTGTTTTGCACGAAATTTTTTATCTCCCAGGCCTTTCACCATAAAATCTTCCAGTTCCGTCAACGTCATTGACCTGATATCTGTTTTTTCCATTCTCTATCTCCTTCGGAACCGGGCAATAAAAAAACCATCCGTGCCGTATTCTCCCGGCATCAACTGAATATATCCCCGCTCCACTGTATCCGAATAAATGCCTTCCGGTAAAAGCTCTGCAAGGCTTTCCGTTTCAAAAGAGAAATTTTTCTGAAACCATCGGACATTTTCCACATTTTCTTCCGGGTTCACCGTACAGGTACTATAGATCAAACAGCCCCCCGGCTTTACATAAGCCTGGACTACGCTTAAGATTTCTCTCTGGAGTTTTGCCAAAGCCTTCATATCCTCCCGGCTCATCCGGTATTTGATATCTGCCTTCCGGCCAATAACGCCAAGGCCGGAGCAAGGCAGATCAGCCATAACGACATCCGCCGTTTCCTTATCCTCCGTCCGAAAAACCAGAGCGTCCTGACATTCCGCAGTTATATGTTCCGCACCCATGCGCTGAATATTTTCTTCGATCAACGCAATCTTCGCGTCGGTCAGATCTCTGGAAATCACCTGACCGCCATCGGTCAACAGTTCGCTGATCTGAATACTTTTTCCGCCCGGCGCCGCACACACATCGATGACCTTGTCTGTCGGTTTCACTCCGGCAGCTTTTGCCGCTAACATGGAACTCACATCCTGCACGGTACAAAGGCCTTCCCGAAACTCTTCCAAAGTTCCCAGATGATCAAATCCTTTTAATGTAAAAGCTTCCGATACCAAAGGATTTTGAATGGCCGTCACTCCCTGAGTTTCCATCCGCCGGGCAAATTCTTCCGGTGTCAGTCGTTTTTTACACACCCGGACCGTCAATGGCTGCTCTTCAAGAAACCATTGAAACATTTTCCCGGTATTCTCTTTACCATAGCAGTCTGTCCAGTAGTCCACCAGCCACTGAGGCTGAGAATAATAGACAGATACGTTGTCTTTCGGCAAATCCAGTTTCTCAGGATTCCGAACCATATTCCGAAGGATTCCATTGACAAAACCAGATAGGTTTTTAAAACCCCGTTTCTTTGCCAATTTCACCGCTTCATTGCACACGGCAGAATCAGGGATCCCATCCATATATTTGATCTGATAAGCCGACATCCGAAGGATCGTCCGAATGACCGGTTTCATTTTTCTTACTTTAACGCTGGAAAAACGCTCGATCATCCAATCCAGACTGATCTGACGTTCCAGCGTTCCCCGGGTCAGGCGGCTGATAAACCGCCGTTCTCCGCTGCCAAGATACTGATATTTCTCCAGCATCCGGCGAATAGCCACATGGGACGGTATCTGTTCCCGCGAAATCTCCAGAAGCAGGTCACAGACAATATCCCTTAAATTTTCTGAATTAGTCATCATTGCGCCGTCCCCGGCCGCCGAATAATATGATCAATCGCAAGAGCTGTAAAATACTTGCCGCTGCACCAGCTACATAGGTTAAGGCCGCCGCACTGAGAACCTTTCTGGCTCCCTCATTTTCATCCCCCTGTAAAAGCCCGGTGGAGGAAAGAATCTTTAACGCTCTGGAGGACGCATTGAACTCTACCGGCAATGTTACCAATTGAAAAAGGACGACTGCAAAAAAGAGAAAAATTCCTGCCCGGATCAATGTCTGATTCCAGCCCATAATAACACCGATCAAAATCAATGGCCAACTGATACTTGATCCGAAATTGCAGATCGGTACAAGCGCCGTCCGGATCCGAAGCGGCGCATAATCCTTCTGGTCCTGAATGGCATGACCGCATTCATGAGCCGCCACACCAATGGCCGCCACACTGGTGGCCCCAAACACACTGTCTGAAAGACGCAATATCTTCGCCGCCGGGTCATAATGGTCTGTCAGGCTGCCCTGGACCCTCTGAATGCTGACATTATAAATGCCCGCCTGATGAAGAATCGTCTCCGCTGCCTGAGCTCCTGTAATGCCGCGGATATTCCGCACACGGTCATACCGGGCAAAGGTGGATTTTACCCTGGCCGAAGCCCACATAGAAAGCAGTGCGCCAATAAGAATCAAAATATAGGTTGGATCAAAATAAAATCCCGGATAATACATACCGCCGTATCCATACATAAACATCACTCCTGTCCCAGTATCTCGCCTGCTGTCATCTGACATCCCCGAAGGAAGGCTCCTGCATCCATCCGTTTTTTGCCTTCCATCTGAAGTTCCAATATCTGAAGAACTCCGCCGCCGGTCTGAACAGTAAATCCCGTTTTATCTACTGCTAAAATTTCTCCCGGCGCCGCATTTTCTGCAGCATTCGCAAAGCCGTCGGGCACTGCGTCTGCATTTGAAACGGCCCTGGCCTTCCAGAGTTTCATCGTCTTTCCATGGTAAGATGTATAAGCGCTTGGCCATGGATCCAGCCCCCGGATAAGCCGTTCGATCTCTTCGGCCGTCATGGAAAAATCAATCTTTCCAAGAGCTTTGTCAAGCATCCGGGCATATTCGCCAGTCTGACTGTCATCCTGCTTTTCCGGTCGGATCGTTCCGGCTTCCAGCCCTTTTAACGTCTCGATCAGAAGATCTCCGCCAAGGACGCTGAGCTTATCATGAAGGCTGCCACCCGTCTCATCCTCTGCCAGAGGAACTTCCGCTTTCAAGAGCATATCTCCCGTGTCCAGTCCCACATCCATCTGCATCGTCGTCACACCGCTGACTTTTTCTCCGCGGATAACCGCCCACTGGATCGGCGCCGCTCCCCGATATTTCGGAAGCAACGACGCATGGACATTGACACAGCCGTATTTCGGAATATCCAGCAAGTCCTTCGGCAAAATCTGGCCAAAGGCCACAACGACCATGACATCCGGTTCCAGCGCCCGCATCTGCTCGATAAACTCCGGCTCTCTGGCCCGTCTCGGCTGGTATACCGTCAGATCGTGTTCCAACGCTTTTTCTTTCACCGGCGGAAAAAGCACCTTCTTTCCCCGGCCCTTTGCCTTATCCGGCTGGGTCACCACACCGACCACTTCATGTCCGGCTTCTATAATTTTTTCCAATGTCGGCACGGAAAAATCCGGCGTTCCCATAAAAACAACTCTCATATTTATTCACCTTCTTCATAGACAACATCTTTCAGTTTGCCTTCGACCTTTTCCACATAGAGATGGCCGTCCAGATGATCAAACTCATGGCACATGGCTCTTGCAAAAAGTTCGGTTCCCTCCACTTCAAACGGATTCATATTCTGATCCAGCGCCCGCGCTTTGACATAATTCGGACGGGTAACGATGCCGGATTTTCCAGGTACACTCAGGCATCCTTCTTCACCGGTCTGTGAACCGCTGGACTCTATAATTTCCGGATTGATAAATACATAAGGTCCTTCACCCACATCGATAACACAGATGCGTTTCAGGATGCCTACCTGAGGAGCCGCCAGTCCAACACCATTTTCATGATACATCGTATCCAGCATATCGCCGATCAGTTCCTTTGTCCGTGGTGTCAGCTCTTTTACTTCTTTTGCAACTTTATTTAATACCGGGTCTCCCTCATATCTCATATTTCTGAGTGCCATAAATATTCCTCCATCTCAATACAAATTCATCGGATCGATATCGAACTGAACATTCACCTGGCGGAACATCCCGTCGCTTCGGAAAAGTTCCTGGACTTTGTTCCGACAATCCATCAATCCTTTTATCTCATTGCTTTTTATATAAATCACCTTTCGGTAACGATCTTTTTCTTTCGCCCGGAATCCATCAGCCGGCGGTAAGACCTGTACCCGTGATCCGGCGCTTTTCATCGCTTCTGCCAGAATCACAGCGCCTTCCCTGGCTGTTATTTCGTCCTCATGCTCAACGGCCACCGCCATCATATGTCCGGCCGGCGGATATTTCATGAGCTTTCGATACATGATTTCCTGCCTGTAAAATGACTCATAATCCTGATTCGCCGCACAGAGCACAGCATAATGATCCGGCTGGTAAGTTTGTATAATGACCAACCCCGGTTTTATTCCCCGTCCGGCCCGTCCGGCCGCCTGGGTCAGCAGCTGGAACGTTCGCTCTCCGGCCAGATAATCCCCCGAAAACATAGATAAATCCGCTGCCAAAACGCCGACCAGCGTCACGTTTGGAAAATCATGACCCTTGACGATCATCTGAGTGCCTACTAAGATATCCGCTTCGCCCTTTGAAAAAGCCTGAAATACTTCCATATGGCTATTCTTACGGCTCATTGAATCCCGGTCCGCCCGAAGAATACGGGCCTGAGGAAATCTTTTGCCAAGCATCTCAGCCACCTTTTGTGTTCCCATGCCAAAAGCTCCGATATAACGTGAACCGCATTCCGGACAATGGCCGGGCATAGGCAGCGTCATTCCGCAATAATGACATTTTAAAATATTTCCCTCGCTCTTATGAAGAGTCATAGAAATATCGCAATGCGGACACCGGATGACATGACCGCAGCTTCGGCAGGATATGAATCCCGCATAGCCTCTCCGGTTCAGAAACAGTAAAATCTGTTCTCTTCTTTCAAGGCGTTTTTCGATTTCTTCCTGAAGTCTGCGGCTGAAAATGGAATAATTTTTCTGCCGCAGTTCCTCTCTTAAATCAACGATCTCTGTCTGTGCCATCGTCCCCCCGGACACCCGCTTTTCAAGGCGATGGAGTCCATAGATTCCCCGGACCGCCCTGTCATAGGTCACTACCGAAGGTGTCGCCGAGCCAAGAACGACCTTGCCTCCGCACAATTTCATCCGCTGTACAGCCACATCCACCGCATGATATTTCGGTGTCGTATCATTTTTATATGCCCCATCCTGCTCTTCATCAATAATGATCAGGCCCAGATTCGGAAATGGCGTAAACAATGCAGAACGGGGACCGATCATAATATCAATTTCCCCATTTTTCGCCTGGATATACTGATCGTAACGCTCGCCGTCAGACATCTTCGAATTCATGACCGAAACCCGGCGTCCAAACCTCTGACGAAACCGGGCGATATTCTGATAAGTCAGAGAAATTTCAGGGATCAGCACGATGGCCTGCCGTCCTGATGCCAGAATCCGTTCAATCAACTGCATGTAAACTTCCGTTTTGCCGCTGCCCGTGACGCCGTATAAAAGATGTACCTGCCGTTCATCGGCAATGATCCCTTCCACAGCCTGCTGCTGTTCCCGGTTAAGCAAAACCCGCTTGCCGTCACTGGCCTCCAAATAGGGAATCCGATAATCCGAAGCTTCCAGAACTTCAATCCATCCATGCTTCATCAAAGTCTTTAAAGCAGCTTCCGGCGACGGAACTTTCTTTTTCATTTCCGTCTCCGCTATACCCTTTCCGCTGTCGTCATCCAGCAAAAGGGCCAGCAGAGCAGCCCGTGATGCAAATCTTGGCTGAACCGCCAGTCTTTTCATTTCTTTCTCCGCATCAGCCCGGGACACAGCCAGTCGATAAATCCTCTTTGTGCCGCCCCGGACACGCCGTTTCACATTCAGCACCGTTTTCAATGACTGGGCACGGGTGCAGCCGTAAACCCGGCTCATCCAGTCCGCCAGACAAATCATCTGAGACTCTACGACCATAGAGCCTTTTTGTATCTCCTCGATCTCTTTCAGCTTATTCGATTCATATTCCGCCACATCAGAAAAACCAACAACATATCCCCGGACCGTCCGGTTTCCTTTGCCAAAAGGCACCGTCACCTGGCTTCCCACCCGGATCTCCCGCTTCATCGATTCCGGTACGATGTATTGAAATACCCGATCCAGCGCATCAAGAGATATATCCACGATTATATCTGCGTACTTCACCCCATACCTCCAGTTCGTCAACATCAAGAATACCGCAGACGGCTCCGCTAAAAATAAGCAGGCAT
>CATZYB010000022.1 GCA_958426095.1 uncultured Lachnospiraceae bacterium | reverse complement strand
AAACATACGTCACCCTGCGCTGTAATCATGATATTGGCCGGTTTTATATCACTATGGAGAATCACTGGCTGCTGATTATGAAGATATATCAGAACTTCACACAATTGAATCAGCCATTTACGAAGTGTTGCCTCACTGAACCACTGCCTCTGATTCAGAAAATATTGAAGATCATGTCCTTCCACATATTCCATCACCGTATAAACGCTTCCATCCAGTACAAGAAAATCATACACCTGAGGTAAATAAGAATGATGAAGCCGTTTTAATATATCCACTTCAATCCGGCCTTTTACCTGACCGACAAAATTATCCTTTATCTTTTTTACAACAACCCGCTTTTTCAAGCGCAAATGTTCCGCCAGATAAATAATTCCTGTGCCGCCGCGGCCGATTTCCTGAATAATCTTATACATACCATCCAGAATATCTCCATTTTGTAACATGCTTTTCCTCATTTCTTTAAAATCCATTCCGGATTTAAAAAGGCTGCCTAAATTATTAAATTTAGGCAGCCCGATAACTTTTTTACCACCTTAATGGTTGGAGTCATCTCCAGCTTTATTCATATTTTCCATCGGCTGGCTCTGCATCACTTTTTTTCCTTTTTTCTTCTTTTACCGAGAATTAAGAAATAGTAAATCAAAGCTACAGCCAAAATCAATACAACAATTGTGCCAATCAATACCGGAGTATTAAGTAAAATCTGATAGAAGATATTTGGCGTAACAAGAACCCTGATTTCTTCTGTTTCTGCACGGTTTCCAGCGGCATCCACAGCAACTGCCTTAACATTTTGCCAATGATTGGAAGCACCGATACTAAACGGTATCTGGCCCTTGTTTTCTTTGATTTCTTCAGCTTTAATAGGTTCCGCTGTCTGTGTCTCTCCATCAATATAAATATCCAATGTGCCTACTTCCACATTATCTGAAACAGCAATTGAAATATCTCTGTGATTTGCTCTATATGTATCTTCTTCAATTCCGGTAACAACCACTGTTGGAGCTGTCTTATCAATAACAAATTCGATATTCAGCTCTTTGACTTTGTTGTTCATGACATTCGTCGCCCGATCCTTGGAAGCAAGAGTCACATCATAAAGACCTTCCTCTTTAAAGTTTTCCGCATTAATCGTATACTCATAGCTCTTCCAGGATACTTCCGTACCGCTTTCTTTGACCATATAATCTGTACCTTTTGTTAATTTTACAAGATTTCCGTCACGGCCATAGGAAATTTCTCCTTCAAGCAATGTATCTACATTGATCTCCGTTACAACAATATCTTCTTCCTTGTTATTATAATATTTATCAATAAAAGTCTCTGTATCCTTTCCATATACATAGGTGGAACCAAAACGATTCACAGAGAATGTTACCGACTGTTCTTCAACGTTTCCGGCCATATCCGTAACCGTTGCTGTCAATGTATAAACATCATCTACAGATTTCACATGCTCAAAATCTGCCATTTTAATACTCTGCCCATTCGGAATAGATGTGCGTTCACCATCCACATTCACTGTTTCATGTTTCGCGCCGTGAAGTTTAATCGACACACCAGATACATCCGCATTGACATCACTATACCGTACACCCGGAGCCACTTCACCGTTGTTTGCTGATTTATGAACAATATCGAATATTTCAACAACCGGTTTGGTCTGATCCACCGTAAACTGACTCTGCACATAAGTCTGTGCCGCATTGCCTGCCAGGTCTGTGTAATTCAATGTAAATGAATAATCGCCGTCTGCGCTGAAATAAATTGTCGCTGTATGGATATCTCCGCTGGAAGCCCATCCATTGACACCCGGTACACTGATTCCCTGAGACTGAAGGGTAGCCACAATGGCGGCCTGCAGTTCCGAACCATTAAAGTTATGTTCATTGACCGTAATTGTCGCTGTCCGCGGCGCACTGTAATATGTACCATTGAGGGAATTATTGTTGTCAAAAGATACGCTGATCACCGGCACTGTCCGGTCAATCGTAAACTCATCAACAACCGTATATTCCGAACGGTTATTTGCACGGTCTGTACAATTCATTGTAATTGTATAATCTCCATCTGCCGCAAAGGTTACGGTACATGTGTTGACCGCCTCATCTGAGGTTCCCGAAGCATCCACAGACCAGTCGCTGATCACCGGCATTGTTCCATCCGTGTTGGTAATCGTAAAGTCAACCTGGTTCGGATCAAAGTTACGTTCCTGAACCGTCACAGTTGCCGTTCTTACCTGATTGTAATAGCGTCCATTTGACGGTGAATTCAGGTCATAATTAATACTTACAACCGGTTTGGTAATATCAATCTTCAAATCTTTTGTTGCTGTACTCTGATTGCCCGCATAATCCACAGCCGTAACTTCAATTTGAACAAAATTTGTATTATTCAATCCGGCATTGACAACTTCATCTTTGCTGAGGGACTGAATTCTGGCAGCTTTATTTGCCAATTCACTGTTATAATCACCGGACTGGGTCTCAACGCCGTTGCTTGTTACCTTATAGAATACTTCTTTCAGTCCTGCGTATGTACCTCCATTTTCCGGATCTACAACGGAAATATTAAATGGTACGTCTCCGTTATAAATTCCCTGTGAAGGTTCTGCGGTAGTAATCGTAATCTGCGGTCCGCTCGGCGCAATATTATCTGCTACGACCCCCTCTTTAGCATTGATATATATCAGATTGTCAGCATAATCCACAATTCTCATATAAACAAAGCCCTGCTGGTTTGGCATGATGGACACAGATGTACCATTTGTCCAGGCTGTCACCTTATCCAAATCCGTTTTTGTAAGCGCTGTAAATTCGCCCTTACTCTCAGCATCCGGAACATAAACATAATACTGTGCCGATTTTACACCGGCAGTGATATCGTCGCTGGTCAGAGTTGCCGTTACTGTCTCAGATCTGTAAATACCGAATGATACTGTCTCCCAGAAAGCATCCCATTTACTTTCTTTGATTGTAATACTTCCCGTCGGTACCGTATCATCTACGGTGAAATAACGCGGCGCATAGGTTGCAGTATTACCTGCCAAATCCGTATACGTAAATCCAAAAGTATAATTTGCATCTTTTTCAAATGTCAAACGATTGGTGTATGTATGAATTACCTGAGACCATCCCTGTTCGGCCAGTTCCTGATAATCCAAAATACCTTCCGGAGCCTCAGTTCCTGTCACATTTACTACCATTTGATTCTCTGCAAAAGTCTGATCTTCGTAAAAATTCTTTTCTGTAATCTTCACAATCGCTGTAACATTGTTCTGTGTATATGTACGCTGACTTGCATCCGCTGAAATATCTTTATCCGCAACATACGTAACTTCAATTTCCGGTTTCTTTGTATCAATAACAAAGGTATTAACTGCCTGAGAACCTTCTGCATAAGTCACGCCTGCATTCTTTCGACCCACATTATCCACGCAATGAGGTACGATATAATATTCGTTATCCGTGCTGAATGTCAAACGCAGCGTGTTCACACGGCTGTCCGTATACTTTTTAATATCAACGCCGGACTCGCTATCCGATACCCATTCTGCTTTGATTCCGTATTTTGAAAGTTCACTGACTTTGATTCCCTTATCGATAGATGCGCTCGAAAGGTCGGCTGCAGCCTGCACATCAAACGTTACTTTATCTTTATCAAAGTTTCTCTCTGTAAATTTAAGCGTCATCACACGTCCGGCATTAAAATACTTTTCGTTTCTCACATTATTGTTATCAAAAGAAACTTCAATTGTCGGATCCACAAGGTCAATCATTAACGGCTGATCCACCGTTTTAATTGTTCCTGACTGATCCGTCGCCTCGATATGGATATTGACATCATTACTATTGTTTTTCAAAGAATTTACTTCATCGGTAATTATCTTCATGAGTTTTGTCTGAAGTTCTTCAATTGTATATGACGCCTTAGAATCCGCGAGTTCCTCACTTGTTTCATAAGTTGTGGTTCCCTTATTCGTTACAGTGAGTACATAGTTCTTGATACCTGACGCGGCCACTCCTGAATTCGCATAATCTGTAATAACTACTTGATATGGAACAGTCTCGGTTTTATAAATAAATCCATCGACAAAGGAATTGCCATTTTCATCTGTAATTGTAATTGACGGCTCTACCACATCTACAACAAGACCGTTCGAGGCATATACCGCGGCATTGCCCACCTCATCGACAACTTTTACGAGTACGACATAATAATCCGCAATATCATCCAGATTGCCTGACTCAGATACGACAACCGGAATGCTTGCGGGACCATTGCTGTTAATTGCTGTCCATCCGCTCTCTGAAACCGCATTCTTTATATCTTGTGCCGTCACTTCGGCATAATCGCCATTGTTGTCCGGTGAACGCCGCACAATATAGTAGGACCAGGAAGCTTCTCCGGATCCGATAGAAACACCGCTTCCGTTCTCTGCCGGTAAATCAGTCTTTGTAACGCCTTCCAGGGTATAATTACTCTTACCCTGATATTGTCCGAAGGTCACTGTAGAAATCCAGCTGCCTAATACTCTGTTGCCTTCTTTCCAGCTGCCAAAGGTAACTTCCGGGCTGTCGCTATCAATATAAATCGTCAGATTTCTTACGCCATCTAATGCATTTGTAACACCTTTAGTACTTTCAAGATAAATCTGTCCGGATATCGTTCTCGAAGCGCCTCCGAATGTATGTCCCCGTGTCAAATCAATGGTTTGCTCCACACCATTGTCCGTATACTTAAACTTGATAGAGCTATAATAGTCTGCCGCGTCGTTGATAATCTGCCCTTTAAGTTCCGCACTGGTATTTTCGCCATTGTTTAAGGAATCTGTATTGTCGCCACGCACGTAAATGATTTCTCCATCTTGCTTCACTCCGGATACTTTATTATTTATACTAATACGCTTAAGAATATCTTCAAGGGAAAGCGTTTCCTGTTTTACTGTCAAACTGCCGTACTCGCGGGCATCCATCAATACATAATTTCCATTTATAATGCCACCCGCCGGAATACTCGTTTTAATAACCTCCGGGTATTCTATACATTCCACCTCGGTAGATGAAATGGAGCCATCCAGAACAAGCTTAAGATTCAAAATTCCGCTTAACTTAATTTGTTCACCTTTCACAAGCCCATCATTTTCACCGCTAGACGGTTGTTTTATTGTCATATAAGAATCTACGTTCAACCCGGACACGGCGGCTGCCAAATCCTGACCATAGACAAGTTCCACATCCCCGGTCTGAATATAAACTTTACGACGCTCAACTATTACTTTACCGGATACCTTTATGCTATTATAGTTCTCAATAGCATACAATTCTTTTAACTGTTCTTCGCTGAAAGAAGTATCTTCGCAGCTGATACGGAATGGATCTCCCGTAATTGTTGCATCCTTTGCAGTATCTGCGGCATTGGCGTCATCCATTTTTGCGGAAAAGGTCACCTTCACATTCTCTGAAGGTCCCCCGTTAACACCCGGAAGCACGGCGGTTAATTCCACATCCGCATTGCCATCATAAACTTTACTGTATGGTTCCCATTGAACCTCTGTACTTTTGCTAATATCGATGACTTTCTGTACAATTAATTTATACTTTATTGTTGCTTCGGTATATTTTTCATTTCCCTTCGCTGTCACCGTAATTTCTGTTTTTCCAGGCGCAAGAATCTTAATCTCACCGTCGGCCGAGATAGTCGCCACATTTTCATCACTGCTGATGTAAGTACGGGTTCTGCCTGTAGTATCTTCCTTTACCGGAACTTTAAATGTCTTTTGGTCCTCTTTCGCATCATCACGAATGGTTTCATTTGCTTGACGACCTTCCTCGATTTCCAACGGCTGGTTGCGCTTATAACTCGCAGACACATCTGCCGTAACGCTACCAATATAACGTGCATCACCAGAATATACAGCTTTGAAAGTCATATTGCCAATAATATCATCAGAATTATAAGTCCATGATGTTTCCAATGGAAAGGCCGTTGAAGTATATACCCGAGTACCGTCAACGTAATATTCCAAATGCCCCTCCGCGTCCGCTGGCAAATCAGTTACCGTTAATTCCACACTTGATACTTTATCACCAACGCTGTTTCCTGGATCAGCCGAAAGAGAGATCTTTGTACCTATCTGGTTTATAGAAATCGGTATATTAAAGTATGCCCCATTATCACATTCCACGTGTAATGTAGCTGTTCCTGCCTTATTTGCAGTAACTTTTACGCTTGTCCCCTGAGTAGTATCAAGTTCTACAATGTCTGGGTCCGACAGGTCTATTATTGACCATGTATAGGTAAGATTAGCATCTGCATTGATAACATTAACCGCCTGCTCATCCCTCGGATGGATATTGATACCGTTTATATCCACCTCAATCTGCCGTAAACTTAATGTTACAGTAATAGGATCCATATTTGCACTTACTGTGAAATCATTTGTTACTGATACATATCCAAGCTTTGATACCGTATAGGAATAACTAGCTCCCTCATTTAATAAATATTCACCTGATGATTCTGGGGAAATTGGAGCTCCATCTGCTGCAGTGATACTTATCTCTGCGTCATTAATTAGATTTCCATCCTCGTCTTTCATCGCAAATGTAACCGGAACTGCAACTGGCGGTTCAGTTTCGTTCGATTCACTTTCATCCGTTTCACTCTCATCAGTATCGGAAGTCCCCGTTTGACCGGTTTCCTCAGTCTCTTCTGCATGAGATACCAAAGCATTGTTTGGTATAATGCCTGAGAAAACCAGAAGCAAAGCCAAGGCAAAAGCTATTATTCTCTCCTTCCAGCTTCTTCTTTTGATTTTCATGTTCTCATTCCTTTTCTTCTTGTCCGTTGATTTTTGTTTTCTGGTTCCATATATATCGGAACACATTCCCGTTTAAAAGAAAATGTGCATAAATCCCTATCATGGTTATCAGCAGCAGAATCGTTGCAATAACCTGATGACTATTTACATTTACCGCACAATAGATACTTCCTGCAACGCCTATAAATATACAAATATCTGTAACCACAGCCGGCGGTGTCTGAAAGAATCTGAAAGGCATCGGCACTTTGTTTTTCCTGACAATTTTCCGCATTTCTTTCTTTGTTCTCATGTATAAATGAAGATATAGAAAACTTCCTGCCAAAAAGCCCGTCCAAAAAATTGCTCCCGCAATATATCCTTTCATTGTCAACATGCCATCCCGGCTCACTGAAAAAGGGATACAAATAGTGGATAATGCGGATATCAGGAAGGCCAGAGCAATCCATGTAAATTCCGTTCTTATCTTAGATATTTTCATTTCATTCCAGCTCCGTCCCTCAACATTTCAGACAGCTTCCTGAGTATGAATTAACATAATTTCTTTTTCGATTCTGAAAACTCTTGATTTTTCTTCCGACAGTTTATCCTTAACGGAAAGCACCGTTGTTCCCGGCTCTTCATACAAAAGCGTCGTTTCCGGACTTTCATACAAAATGTTCGTGTCTTCAGACCCCTGCTCAGAACAATGCAATGCTGCGGCTTGTGATGCCTGGTCAATCGACGTTGGCCTGGATATTGGTTCAGGCGAAGGCGGCGGCGTCTGTGCCTTCAACCGGGCTTCTTCCTGAATTTTAGGATTTTGCGAAGTAACCGGGTAAGTAATCCTGCTGTCGGCATTTCCCGACGGCGCGGTAAAACCGACGGAAGGATCATCACGAAGCTTTCCCGTTAACGCATTCATTTCTTCCATGCGCTGAATTGTCCTTCTAGCTCCGCGGCCTGTTTTCATATCAAATATCTTCAAAATATCAAATTTAAAAAACAAAAGAAGAGATAAGGCCAGGAGAAGGATACCCAATATAAGGCTTATAAACGATGCAGTATGATAAATCTGGATTAAATTTTCTGCATTTTGCATCACTTTCCACCTCCTGACACTGAGAATACAATATCCACCTGAGTTTCTGCCCATTCGATATTTTCCTGAATCTCTTTTTTCAATTCTCTGATTTCGTCCGGATTTTTCTCGTTTTCAGGTATGATATCCGTCGTCAGCCTGGACGCGACCATATTCAATTCTTCTCGCATCATCGCCTCGCTTACTCCGGCGCTTTTAAATTTCAAAGCATTCTGACCAATCTGATATACCATCTCTTTATACATAACCAAAGCTGTCTTTGCATTATCCATCTCTACCAGATTACCGCTAACCAACTCTATGAGATCATTCCAGTAATCCAGATAAGTTGTTTCGCTGTCGCCGGCCTTATTACTACTGTTCAAACTTGCATAATATCCGGCAATCCGCCCCAGGCGTTTCGAACGCTCTATTTTTGTACTTTCCAGCTTTTTACTGCTGGAAGCAATCTCAAACCATGCCTGAGACATCGACGGGTTGCCCTTTCCCTCGTAATAGTAGTAATAAGCCAACCCCATCTGAAAAGCAAAATCCTCATAATTCAAGGTATTTGATTCCAGATAACTTTCATTTGTCCTGCTGCCCTTTCCTTTATAACCAAGAATCTCTATCATCTTTGCCGCTTCATCCTGAGAAAAATTATCATCATTCAAAAATGCCCGATTCAGAAGTTCGACGTAGGCTGTCGCCTTTGAAGGCTCCAGACAGATAGCTTTTTGATAATATCCTACCTGATCCGTTTTTGTTGTTGCCGACACAGCATTTTTTATATACTGTTCATAGCTATTCTGACTTGTGGTTGTCTCGGCCATTTTGAAACCGATAGCAGACGCAAAGGAAACTATCGCCAAAATCGAGGTTGCGAGGAAAGTCTTCCACTTCCGATTCTGTACCCTCTTATATTCATGATCCAACTCATCATAATGTTCCAGTGCGTACATTAATTCCGCACAGGATTGATAACGATCATTTGGATTTTTTTGTGTACATTTAAGAATTATTTCCTCCAGACCCGATGAAAGGTTTGGATTCCAGTATCGGATTGGATACATTTCATAAGGCGGCAGACACGGATTATGTCCGGTGAGCAAATGATATAAGGTTGCTCCCAAACAATAAATATCTGTTCGCGCATCCGTCTGTCCATGACCTCCAAACTGCTCCGGCGCCGCATAGCCCTGCGTTCCAAGACACGTTGTATCCTCCAGACTGGATGACTTATATTCCCTGGCTGTACCAAAGTCAATAATCATAACATTGCCGTCCGGTTTAAGCATAACATTTGACGGCTTCATATCCCGATAAATAATCGGAGGTTTTCGGGAATGGAGATAACCGAGAACATCGCATATCTGTTTTGCCCATTCCACAACTTTTTCCTGAGGCTGAGCGCCTTCATTTTTTAGTGCTGAACTTAATGGATTTCCTTCGATATAATCCATGACAATAAGAAAAGTATCTTCACAATCAATAACATCTATGATGCTCGGAAGATGCGGATGACTCAGCTTTTTCAAAATATCCGTCTCAGCAATCAGATTTTGTTTGACGACTTCATAGTTAGACACACCATCTTTCCTAATCTCCTTGATGGCCCACTGTTTATTCGCCCGTTCATTCATTGCAAGGTAGACAACGCTCATACCACCCTGTCCGACCTTATTTAATATTTTATATTTTCCATCAACTACGGAACCTATCTCTAGCATCTGTATTCCCTCAAATCGTTTTTATCAACAAAACCGAAATATTGTCGTTTTCTTTCCTCTGCTTATTTAATTCCGTACAGTAAATCGCTGCATTTTTCATGGACTGCTCATCATTAATCTGTGTTGGATTAATCACTTTCATAAATTCCTCATCCGTAATTAAATGTCGAAATCCATCCGAGCAGCTCATGAACACATCCCCGCTGCAATAAGTCCCCTCAAAAAAATCAGGAACAACCACATCGCTTGCCCCGACACATTGTAGAAGCACATTGCGCTGCGGATGATTTTTCCCCTCTTCTTCTGTCATCCGGCCCTCGTCAATCTCTCTCTGCACAAATGTCTGGTCTTTCGTAATCTGATAAAACTCCTCATTCATACGATACACCCGGGAATCTCCTACATTTGCCACATAGTAACGACCATTCATAAGCAGGAGCGCAGCCAGTGTCGTCCCACACGGAGCATGGAAGCTTTCTCCATAAGCCGCAATCTTCTGATTCGTCGAATCAATTAATTGATTCCAGCTCAATTGAAGTGCATCAAAATCAATAACTCCCTCTTTTGAATCCTCATAAAGTACAGACGGAAATTCATTTTGAAACCATTCAGAAAATGCCCGAACCAAAGTAGCACTGGCGACCTCGCCTTTCGCGAGGCCGCCCATGCCGTCACAGATAACTGCCAGCAAAACCCGGCCATAGTCTGTGGATGCTTCTTTAATTAAGACAGAGTCCTGGTTGGTATGTTTTTTTATTCCAACATCTGTATGTGCAATACTTAAAAAACTCATATCTGTCTCCGGTCAGTTTCCATTTTATAAATGAAATTCAAACTCTTCGTCTGCGAGTTTCAATACGGAAGCATCTGTCAATAATGTTTCCTGATGTGCTCCTAACTGTATGCCGTTGACAAATGTGAAATTGGTTGCGCCCTGGTCAACAGCATAATAGTCTGTACCTTTCTTAACAATTTCACAATGCACCCGGCTTACTGATGTATTATCGGATACACAGTAATTTACTCTTCTTCTTTCTTTACCAATCTTGAAATTCTGAGTGTTGATTACAATCTTTTCGCCGTTTTTCTTACGTATCAGATAGGCGCTTTTTGAACCGCCGCCTAATAAAGTCGTTTCTCCCGCACCGGCGTCAAGTAAAGTCGTTTCTCCTGCGCCTTCCGGAGCCTGAGGCTGTACCGGTGCTGTCGCCGGAGTAGGGTTCTGCTGTGCCGGGCCATTCTGCGGTGGATATCCTCCGGCCGGATATACTGGCGGAACATTATTATTCTTTTTCTTTCCAGAGGTGAGAACAACTACAATAATGATAATTACAATAATTGCTGCGGCTGCAATACCTACAATCATAATCATGTTGGATGATCCGGTTGTATCTTCTGATGTATAAGGAGGCACAGTTGTTTCCGGCTGAACCGTCGCTGCCGTAGCCGGTACGGTTTCTACTTCTGTCTCTGATTCCGTCTCTGATTCCGTCTCTGGTTTTGTATCTGGTTCTGGGGACGGTCCATCAATATATGTAATACCGAATGTATCCAGGCCCTTTTTGATATAATTGATCTGAATAGAATAATTCTTCTGACCTGCTATAAATGTATTTACACCAATAACACAGTCATTTTTATCCAGAAGCGGGCCGCCGGAATTTCCTGCTGTCAATGCGGCTGTATGCTCAATAACGTCGACACTGCCTGTCACAGTAATTTTAGAAACACTACCCTCTACAATAGAAACATCATCTTTTGTATTGTAGTCTTTTGTACTCATAGAATCTGCCGGGAAGCCGACAGCATATACGGTATCTTTTGTACTAATCAAATCACTGTCGCCCAGAGCAATTGGCTTTCTGTCGTAAATCTTTTCATTCAGTTTAACCGCTGCAAAATCCATATCGTCACTATTTACGCTTTCATGCATTTTTGCACCGACTTTCATATCACGATTCACATAGAGGTAAAGCTTGATATGATTATCATTTGCCTGCAAATCTGCAAGGCCCATATCCGTCTTAAACTGTTCAAATTCAGAAGCTGTGAACGTTACTACATGCTTATTTGTCAATACATATTCATCATTGATCAAAAAGCACGTACCTACTTTATAAGGTGTATAAATTCCATTATCGTCCTCGTATCCAAGGGTCATCATCATAATACTTTCTCTTGGGTCATCTGTTGCGGTCAAGTCGTTTTCCTCCGCCATAACCGGAAGAACCATCATGAGCATCATGCACATAGCTGCTACGAGTACCATGAATCTTCGTGTTTTTTTCATTATGTTTTTCATAACAAATCCTCCTAATATTATTTTAAACTTATCTTAAATCTGTCGACGTCCCTCGACAATATGTGTCAAATTTTGTGGTCAATTTTTTTTGTAAAAAAACGCTTTTTGTATCATTTTTGAAAAATTTTGTATCATTTTATTAACATTTATCCATAATTTGCCCGTTATTCCTCACATCACTCAAATACTATAATTTCCGGCAATCTGCCCTTCACTGTTTTGGTATTGCTGTGCACAATTTCTTCCTGTCTCTGCATATTTCGCAGCTTTATTTGAATAATTTTGAATTTTATTTGTTTCATTCCACAAACGATATTTTACATATCCCGTAACCGCAGAATGGAATGGTAATTGTTTTTGAATATTCGCTACAGCCTCGCTATAAACCTGCAGTTTTTCTGAAATATTCTGAATTTGTTCCATTTCCAATGTGACACGATTCCATGAAACTTCAAATTCCATATCCGCATTCCATGAATTTCTATATATTTCCCATTGTCGCCATAAGGTTTCTAATTCATCTTTCAATCTATCTAATTGATTGAACATTAGTTCCGGTACCAACAATGAAACCATCGTAAACAGCGACATATCCAAAGATTGAGCAAAACTGCTGATGGCCATCGTAACCGGGTCTCGTGAAGCTGGCAACATGTTTCCGTTTTTATCAAATGAAATTACATTTTTTGTATCATGCTTCCAAAAATATTTTTTTATAACGCCCCCATCCTCCGGCTCACTCGCATATACCGTCTGATAATTGCTTCCCGGTATCGGATTTAAAAGAGAGCCGCACCAGCTCCATTGATAATGGTCAATGGTATGCTTCGATTTCTCAATATCCTCCGCGTGAACTTCCATATATAGATTGGAATATCCCGGTCCATCCAGATTGACACAACGTCCAATTTTTTCCCTCATTCCATCCGGAGCTGTAATCGTCACATGTTCCGCCAAATTACCGCCTAAAGAATGACCTGTTAAGTCAAAACTGGTGAATTCATCCCCATACTGACGATATATATCTTGGACATATTTTTCTGCTGCCATCTGCTGCGGTGTCAAAACACTGTTCAGCAATCCAAAGTCCGACACAACCCAATCTTTTACAACATTTTCCAACGTATCGGATTCACTGCCTCTGAAGGCAATCATGGCCTGTTCGTTTCCCATATCGAGCAGACAGGCATACATGCCGCTTCCATGTTGATCATTACGAACACTCCGAATAACCCAATTACCACATGCCTCTGTCCGGGAATTTTCGTTAATCAGATTTAAAATTCTTTGTGCCTTTTCCATATCCGACGCATTTCCGGATTCGATTTCCATTTCAAGAAGCTCTCTCACTGTATAGGTGCCTGCATTCACAGCATTGATATCAAAATCATAGTAGGCTATCTGTGATGCTATAATCATCTGATCATCCGAACAGCTCATAATCGTCCACCCGCCTTTTTCACAAATTCCTCTTTGCTCATATTCACAGAACCGTTTTCAAAAGGTATCTCAATACAAACCGAATCTTCCAACAATTCTTCATAGTCATAATACAGATTTGCATATTCTTCCAGATAGTTTTGAACCTGACTCAATACTTCCTCTTCTACTATATAAAAACGAATACGGCCGCTTAAATAATCCAAGCCGTTCATCGAATTTAAAATCACCTCATATACTCTATCCGCATCGAACTCCTGAGGGCAGTAATGAATGTAAACTACATATTTATTTTTTGTTTTCAGTTCAGCAAACTGTTTCGGGGTCATATCTGCATCCGATGAATCGATGCTGTTACTTACTGCATGAACGTCAATTTGCATATATCCCGGAAGTGATTCAATATTCGATTGTATCTGCTTCTCAATGGTATAACATACTCTGGCTGCCACATATTCATCAGATATCGTCGAACCATCCTTTGCTGCTTTTGCTTCAAACAAGACCGCCGGATAATTCTCTGAATAAGCCTGAACCTCATAATAATCATTCATATGTTCCTGTCCCAAATATTTATCAATGACAAAGACCTCGTCATATTTTTCATTTAAAAGCCTGGCCGCCTGCTCTTTATAGCCATCTTGATTCATCCCACATCCACTAAATACCATTGCCGCTGCCATGATTATCACTCCTATCATCATCTTTCTATTCATAGGCCGTCTCCCCAGATATTAAAAAATCCTTTTTTCTGCCAGATAATGTGCCGCCATCTCTGCGTTATATAAGAGCTGCGCGGCGGTTCTTATTGTTCTTGCAATATTATTTAACTCATCGGCGCTCCCGTTTATTTTTTCTTTCAGCTTTGCTCCCTTGCTCGAAAAAGAAGAGGCCGTATTGCTTTTCCAGGATATAGATAAATTTTGAAGAGATGTACCAAACTCGTTATTTGCAAGATTTTTCATTTCTCCTGCAATCTCTTCCAGTTCTTCCGCTTTTTGAATCGCCTGCTTAAAATCCATATTAATCTCTGACAGTGACTTCATTCTTTCCCCTCCCATCGTTTTCATCATTTATGAATTTACAATATCACACTACAAAAAAAATGTGCTGTTCGTCCGCTTAACAACCTGTTTTTCTGACGAACAGCACATTTTTAGTTTTAATATCTTACTTATTTAGTATATCATCGAAACCTCTGTCGGCTCCAGGCTGGCCGTTACCTTTGTCACCGGCCCGTTGACCTCGCCGTCGCCGTGAATCAACTTCGGCCGGGAGGACAAAATCTCTATCTTTTTACAACGATACATATAAACCCCTGGCACTCCCACATGCTTTCCCTTCAAAGCTTTCGGCAAAAGCAAAAAACGTTTAAACACCGGTATACCTGCTGCAATGCAGATATGCAGATATTCATCATCGATCCGGGCGTCCGGAGCAAACATAAAGCCGCCGCCCTCATAGTTCCCCTTTAATCCGCACAGAAAAAGGACTTTTTTAAACCGATGAATCTCTTTCCCATCCAGACGGATTTTAAGTTTATCACAGGAACTGGTCACGAGAAGCTTGATCGCCACACCGGTGTAGGTGAATTGACCGAGGCCGAGCCGGTTAAAAACCGACTTAAAACGCAGACGGTTCGCCCCGTCGCAGACTGCCGCATCGAAACCAATACCCATGCTTCCTCCGAAATGGCGAACCTTTCCGTCATATTCCAGCCGTCCCGGATGAAAATATATTCGGTGCTTCTCTGAGAGAATCCCCGTCAGGGCTTTGCGCCAATTGGAAGAGATTCCAAGACTCCGGGCAAAATCATTGCCTGATCCGATCGGTATAAAGGCAAAGGTCACCTCCGGATGGTCCCAGATACCGTCCATGACTTCTGAGATAGTTCCGTCGCCGCCCATGGCCACGATGATTTTCTCCGATTCAGTTTTTCCCTTCTCTTCGTCCCGCTCGGCCGCTTCTCTGGCCAGCTTCGCCGCTTCTCCCTTTTTCTCCGTAAAAAGCGCCTCATAGGGCAGTCCTTTTTCATTCATTATCCGGCATACCTTCTGCCAGATCATCCTCCCTTTGCCGGACCTGGCATTTGGGTTGACAATAAAATAATACACAGACTTCCCCTCCTATCCAATTTTTAAGTCAAAGATGGAAAGCTGATTGCTTTCCGGCAAATCGCCGAGCAGACCCAGTTCTCCCATCACATCCAGTGTACTCCGGCTGACCTTGGCCCGTCCGGCAATATCATCTTTCGAAATGAACGGACCGTCTTTGGCGGCCAATGCCAACGCTTCCGCCGCAATACCGCCCATGCCGTCAATGGATGAGAATGGCGGAAGCAGTTTATTCCCAACGATCGTAAACTTGATCGCCTCTGATTTATATAAATCAATCGGAAGGAAATCAAAACCTCTCGCATAAAATTCCTGAACGATTTTCATATCCCGAACGGTATCCTTTTCCTTTGCTGTCAGGTTCGGATTGGATTTATAAAGCTTCAACTGTTTTTCCAGTTCTTCCTTCCCCCGGCACATCAGTTCATAGTCAAAAGCCGTGGCACGAATCGTAAAGAAGGCCGCATAATAGGCCAGCGGGTAATGAATCTTAAACCAGGCGATACGGAAGCCCATCATAACATAGGCCACCGCATGGGCCTTCGGGAACATATACTTAATCTTTTTACAAGACCAGATATACCAATCCGGCACATCGTGCTCTTTCATAGCCGCTTCAAATTCCGGCGTCAGACCTTTTCCCTTACGGACGCTCTCCATAATTTTAAAAGAAAGCTCCGATTCCACACCCTTATTGATCAAATAAATCATAATATCGTCACGGGTACAGATGGCCGTGGAAATTTCCGCCTTCCCCTCTTTGATAAGCGTCTGAGCATTGTTCAGCCAAACGTCGGTTCCGTGGGAAAGACCGGAAATACGCACCAGATCTGAAAATGCTTTCGGCTTTGTATCCCGGAGCATCTGCATAACAAAGTCGGTTCCAAATTCAGGGATACCAAGGGAGCCCAAATCCGTGCCGCCAATATCCTCCGGTTTAATATGTAAAGCATCCAGACCATGGAACAGTGACAGGACTTCCTGATCATCCAGGCGTATCGTCGTCGGATCCACCCCGGTAATATCCTGAAGCATACGGATCATGGTCGGATCATCGTGTCCGAGAATATCCAGCTTCAACAGGTTATGGTCAATCGAATGATAATCGAAATGGGTCGTAATAATACGGGTCGTCTGATCATTGGCCGGATGCTGTACCGGCGTAAAAGAATATATTTCTTCTCCCAAAGGTACAACAATAATGCCGCCCGGATGCTGTCCTGTCGTCCGGCGGACGCCGACACAGCCGGAAGCCAGCCGGGTCAGTTCACAGCTCCGTTTTTCTATTTGATGGTCCTCAAAATATCCCCTGGCATAACCATAAGCTGTCTTTTCCGCCAGGGTACCGATCGTTCCGGCCCGGAAAGTCTGGCCCTTACCAAAGATAACTTCCGTGTAGTCATGGGCTTTACTCTGATATTCACCGGAAAAATTCAAGTCAATATCCGGTTCCTTGTTTCCTTTAAATCCAAGGAAGGTTTCAAAAGGAATATCATGTCCCTCTTTCGACAGAGGCGTACCGCAGACCGGACACACTTTATCTTCCATATCGCAGCCGGAACGTCCCGAAAAACTCTTTACATAATCCGAATCAAAATCCACATATTTACAGTTCGGACAGAGATAATGGGCTGGAAGGGAATTAACCTCCGTGATTCCGGCAGTAAAGGCCGCAAAGGATGAACCGACCGAACCACGGGAGCCAACCAGGTAGCCATCAGCCACCGACTTCCACACCAATTTCTGGGCAATAATATACATAACGGCAAAGCCGTTGCCGATGATGGAATTTAATTCTCTTTCCAGCCGTTCTACCACGATCTCTGGAAGATTTTCGCCATAAAGGGCATGTGCCTTGTCATAGCAAATCGTCCGAAGTGTCTTATCCGAATCTTCAATGACCGGCGGACATTTATCCGGACGCACCGGAGATATCCGCTCGATCTGATCCGCTATATAATTTGTATTAGTAATGACAACCTCTTCCGCCTTTTCCGCACCGAGATACATAAATTCTTCCAGCATCTCTTCCGTTGTCCGGAAATAGATCGGCGGCTGCCTGTCCGCATCGTCAAAGCCTTTACCCGCCATAATGATCCGCCGGTAAACTTCATCCTCGGGATTGATAAAATGTACATCGCATGTAGCACAGACCGGCTTATGAAACTGTTCGCCGAGACGGACAATTTTCCGGTTCATCTCCATCAAATCTTCTCTGGACTGAATCTGAGGAATCTTTTCACTCTCGATCATAAACAGGTTATTGCCAATGGGCTGGATTTCCAGATAATCATAAAAATTGACGATCCGGGCGATCTCATCGGAAGGACGGTCATTTAACACTGCCTGATACAGTTCGCCCGCTTCGCAGGCCGAACCAATAATAAGGCCTTCCCGGTATTTTGACAACACACTTTTTGGTATCCTCGGCCGTCTCGCATAATAGTCCAAATGGGACCAGGATACCAAACGGTACAGATTGATCCGTCCGATATCATTCTCGGCCAGTATAATAATATGATAGGTTTTCAACTTCTTAATGGCATTGACCGACATCTGACTCATACCGTTTAATGTATCCAGGTCCGTCACGCCCATGCCCTTTAACCGGGCAACAAATTTCACAAAAATATCTGCCGTGGATTCGGCGTCCTCCACGGCCCGGTGATGATTCTCCAGCGTTCCGCCGACAGCTTCCACCACCGTATCCAATTTATAATTCTTCAGATCCGGCAGCATACTCCGGGCCATAGCCAGAGTATCTACCACTGTAAACTCCCGAAGCATATCCATTCTCCGGCAATTTTCTTTAATAAAGCTCATATCAAATTCTGCATTATGAGCAACCATAATACAGTCTTTCGAAAATTCCAGAAATTCCGGCAATACCTTTTCAATGACATCCGCATCCACAACCATGCCGTCGTTAATTCCTGTCAGCTTTTCAATCTCAAAAGGAATCGGCCGCTCCGGATTGACAAAGGTACTGTAACGGTCCACGATCTCACCGTTTTCCACCTTCACCGCACCGATTTCGATAATACGGTCATTAACCGCACTAAATCCTGTTGTCTCAATATCAAAGACAACAAACTTACTGTCCAGGCTCTGGTTTTTCGATTCAAAAACAATCGGCTTTAAATCATCCACCAAATAGCCTTCCACGCCATAAATTGGCTTGAAATCCGTACCTTCCACACAATGATTCGCATCCGTAAAGGCCTGGACCACACCATGGTCCGTAATGGCCATGGCCTTATGTCCCCAGGACATAGCAGTTTTAAGCATGGTCTTACAATCGGCCACGCTATCCATATCGCTCATTGTCGTATGGGCGTGCAGCTCCACCCGCTTCACCGGACTTAAATCCATCCGTTTTTCCGTAAAATCCGGAATATTTTTTATTCCCATCACCGAGTTTAACGCAATGCCGTGATCATATTTATCCATGACTGCCATGGCCTTCATGCGTACAAATTTTCCCACTTTCAAATTGGCGAGAACCTGAGGCAGAAATTCATTTTTTGTAAATACTTTCGCCGTAATACTGTCGGTAAAATCCGTTACGGCAAAAATGACAATCGTCTTTTCATTTCGGATTTCTCTGGTTTCAAGCTGAATTACTTTTCCGCGGACGATCACTTCCCCAATTTCATCATTGATTTCAGAAATTGGTGTCTCGTCGCCCTCAAAAGGACGGCCATAAAAAATATCCGGATCGATAATTTTTTTCTTAATGTATGTATTTTCCTTCTTGAAATCTCTGGCCGGTTTCTGCTGTTCGGCAATCTTTTCTTCCTTCTGTTTCACAGCGGCTTCCGCTTCCGCATAATTTTGAACAATAGCGTCCACCTCCCGCTGGAAGGTTTCCTCCGCATATTCGGCCTGACGGCTTTTCCGCTCCCGGATATATTCGATGGAAATATCCACATAGTATCCGAAACGTTCCTGGAAAATCTTCAACAGCTTGTCCCGGATACATTCGATTTTCGAGGCAGTGATAAAATT
>CATZYB010000021.1 GCA_958426095.1 uncultured Lachnospiraceae bacterium | reverse complement strand
GTATTCTTTGTAATAATTCCTATATTTGATTCCGTAATAAAAATACTTTTTGCCTCAGCCGCAAATGTATGGCTGAATTTTTCTGAAACAGTATCTTTGAACCGATACGTATAAAATCCCTCTTCTCCGCAGGCCAATACCGTATCACTGCTGACAAACTCCAGTTTTGGAAACAGTTCGTCATGATCAAAGCTCCCCGCCGGCTCACTGCTCGTCTCTTCATTAGAGAAATTATAAAAGATCAATCGTGAGCCTATCTTACCGCCGTTAAAAGCCGCATAACTGACTGCCAGACGGGTTCCATCCTCCGACAAAGCCAGAGTCAGCGGATAACCGATCGTGCTGATGGCCGCTTTGACGCTTGCCAGCATTTCTCCCTGTTTACTGTACAGATTGATCTGATTTGCTTCGCCATCGGAAAGGACCACCGCAATGACCCCCTGACGGCTCACCCGGATATCCTGAATCGG
Source organism: uncultured Lachnospiraceae bacterium (assembly GCA_958426095.1). Lineage (GTDB taxonomy): Bacteria > Bacillota > Clostridia > Lachnospirales > Lachnospiraceae > Frisingicoccus. The sequence goes on along the minus strand of CATZYB010000021.1, from coordinate 19,275 downwards.
TTTTTCCAGATCGATCTTTCCCTCCGGACCTGTTCCATTAAATATGTACACACTATTGGCTCCCACATCGCCAACCGCTATATAATCCCCGCAGGCACTCATCTTTGGTGATGACATACTAAAAGCCTGATTCCAGATCACAGCGCCGTCATTATCCGTAAAAGAAACGCCGTCTTTGCTATAGCAGACAATACCGTCATCCCGAAAATAATAATTTGCAGACGTATCACTTTTTCTTTCCATGGAATCAACCACTTCGTAATTATGATACGTCCGCAAGAAAATCCAAAACATTCCGGCAACCACGATGATCACAGCAGCAACACAGGCCGCAAATGCCTTTTTATGTTCTTTAATCCAGCATCGGACCAGCCAGAGCCGGTACTTGACGCTATCCCATATTTTTCTTCCTAAAGCACGTATTTTTTCCATTATGAATCTACTTCTACCTCCATACAGGTTTTTGCCTGATAAGGAACAGTATAACTTATTTTTTACGGGAGTTCAAGAACCATACCCTCGTAAATCACATCCGGATCCTCAATGTCATTGATTTCACAGATAGTATCCACGTAATCTCTGCTGTCATAAAGGCTCAGAGATATATTCGCCAAAGTATCTCCTTTGCGTACCGTATAGCGTTTCGACGTCGTCACATTGGTCGTTTTTGCTGATTCCGATATGCTTTCCTCCGTTTCCGAAACTTCCGCAGCTGAAGAACTTTCCTCCGGCACGGCCGCCTCATTATTAGCCGTTACTGTGCCTTCAACCACTTGTACCGTCACCGTTTCATCTGTCACACCGCCGCTGACTGTCCTGGCCCGGCCTGGCATATAAATCCGATTGATCAATGTTACGCCAAGCAATACTACCGCAGCAGCAGCGGCCATCGTTCCCGCAACTGCTTTACCTCGGTGTTTACTTTCTTTGGATTTTGTTTTTTCAGTACGACGCCGGATATTTGTGGTCCGTTTTAAATTTGCCGCTTCCAAAAGTTCTTCACTGCCCCGGCCTTTTCGGTTCTCTACCATGTAATTCTGCATATCTTCATTGCGTTCATAATAAATATAATAGCCATGCTGTCGGACAAGCCTTCCATTTTCATAAATGAAAAAAGCATCTTCCCGATCCAGAGGGTCCATTAAGAATAATGTCTTTTCTCTTCCCGGAAACTGATCCACGTGAATTTTTGTTATTTTCTCATTGATCCCCAGGGATTTTCCCGGACGGGTTAAAAACCAGCCCACAATCTCACAATCATGGAAATACTTCCGCATTGTCCCATAAACATCTTCCCAGAGGTCACTGCTGAAAGACACCTGGTCTTCCTCCACCTTAGCCGCCGGAATACCGATGGCTCCATTGATAAAGGTCAGGCGCATATCGTCCTGTTTTGTGTGGAACCCCAGAAGCACTGCGGCGCTCTGCCGGTTTGAATATTCCGATGCCAACTGATTCATATAGGTTACCACATAATCTTCCACGTAAATCTTCTTTTTCTCCTCCGGTAAACCAATCTGACGGATATTCTTCGGTAATTTAAGTTTTTCCTGACTGTTCGACTGACTCATTACTTCAACCATTACCTCACCTTCCCTGAACCACTCTTCGGAACATAGACAGAGTATCATATTCCGGACAATTTATCTGGCGAAAGCTGTCACCCCGAATCCACAAATTGTCTGCCCGCTTCGACACTCCCCATTCCGTCGCCGAAAACGAGCCTAAACATGTATGAAATCACATAAATATGTACAGACTCAATGAAAAAAGGAGTTTTTCATAATGTATTGGATTCACCCGGATTTACCGGATGCCTCTCAGTCTTTCTGTAATTGTCTGACCTCCATGGTCCGGCAATATAATAAAAAAGACCAGCCCCTGGTCTTTATCTGTATCGGAACGCCCTCTATCCTGGGCGACTGCCTCGGCCCGGTCATTGGTTCCATTTTAAGCAGCGCCTGGACGGCCACAGATATTTACGGCACATTGGACGCTCCGGTCCATGCTCTGAATTTTCGCCGCACGTATCATGAAATAAAAAAACAGCACCAAAAGCCATTCATCATAGCTATTGATGCCGCTCTGGGCAATTCGGCCCAATCCGGTTATATTTTACTCAAGAAAGGTCCCCTTCATCCCGGTAAAGGCGTCGGCAAAAAACTTCCTCCCATCGGCGATCTGCAGATCACCGGCGTTTTTCAGGATATTTTTGACCCTATGGCGGGCCATCAGATGGCCCGCTTCAGCCGCTGTATAAGTCAGGGGATTTTAAAGTTCTACCCTTCCTTCCAGCGCTCGTAACAGAGTAACTTCGTCAATATATTCAAGATCGCCGCCGACCGGGACCCCGCTGGCAATCCGGCTGACCTTGATCCCGGTTGGTTTAATTAATTTACTGATGTACATGGCTGTCGTCTCCCCTTCAAGGCTGGAGTTCGTGGCAATGATAACTTCATCCACATCGCCCTGGAGGCGGAGCATCAGCTCCTTAAGGCGAATGTCATTCGGCCCGATACCGAGCATCGGCGAAATAGCCCCGTGCAATACATGGTAAACGCCTTCGTATTTACCGGTTTTCTCATAGGCCGCCAGATCTCTCGGCGTTTCCACAACCATGATCACTTTTTTATCCCGCTTCTCATTGCGGCAGATCGGACACAACTCACTGTCCGTCAGATTAAAACACTGGCTGCAGTAACGGATATTTTCTCTCGCATCCACAATGGCCGACGCCAGGCCGACGGCCTGGTCCTTCGGCATATTAATAATATGGAATGCCAGCCTTTGAGCCGATTTTGAACCGATTCCCGGCAATTTTGATAATTCTTCAATCAGACGGGTAATCTGACTGCTGTAATATGCCATTAAAATCCAAAACCTCCAAATCCGCCAAGGCCTCCGGTCACTTTTGCCATAGACGCCTGAGATATTTCATCAATTTTTCTCAGAGCCTCGTTCGTTGCGGCAACGATCAGGTCTTCGAGCATCTCGATGTCATCCGGATCAACAACCTCTTCCTCAATTTTCACGGAAAGAATTTCCTTTTTACCGGAAACTTTTACAGTGACCGCACCGCCGCCAGCCGTAGCTTCTGCCTCGGTCTCTTCGAGAGCCTTCGTAGCCTCTTCCATCTGTTTCTGCATTTTCTGGGCCTGTTTCATTAAATTATTCATATTTCCCGGCATACCTCCCGGGAATCCACCTCTTTTTGCCATTTTATACTCCTCCTTCTATTATTTTTAAAACTGATCTTCATCTATAAATTCTACATGCTCCAAATGAATTTTATTCGGATTTATAAACAAAGCCTCTTCCGCTCTGCCCTTTTCCAAAAGTCTGGATACTACATGAATTTCTTTGCCGATATGCTCACTGACCGCTTTTTCAACAGCTTCACGGTGGGCTTCCCCATCAAAATAAGCCTTCTGCATATCATCATAGAATCCCAAAATGATCTGATTGTCCGCTCCGGCACTCACCATAGCAGATTTCAGCATCATCATCGTACTCATCTCCAGACCGCTGATGATCTTCCCCCACTGGGAAACCACCGCTTCCACATCTTCCGCCTGGGCCGGCGGCAGACTTTTTTCGACAGGCTCCGGCACTTCTTCCGCCGTCTCCACTGCCGCTGACCGCGCAGGGACCGCAGCCACGCCGCGCTCCATCATGTCCTCCAAAACCGCCAGACGGTTTAAAATGGATTCATAATTATTTTCCATCTGAGGCCTGCACAATTTTACAATAGCCAGCTCGATCAGCACTCGCTTTTGCGTCGAATAACGGAGCTGATTTGTCAATTCAGAGAAGATCCGGATATAACGCATCAATACAGCCTGCTTGATCTGCGCCGCCTCTTCTTTTAAAGCAGCCAGATTCTCCGCCGACATATCCAGCACATCTTCCAACTGATCCGAACTCTGGACCAGCATGAGATTTCTCAGATACCACGTAAAGTCCGTTACAAACTGACTCAGTTCCCGGCCCTGGATAACGACGTCTTCAATCAGCTTCAATGCGCCGACCACGTCCTGATTCATCACATATCGCAAAAGCCGGCTGAAAACACCGGTATCCACTGCCCCGAGAATATCCAGAACATGTTCATAGGTCAGCCGTTCATTCAGATAAAATGCCATGCACTGATCCAAAAGACTTAAAGCGTCACGCATGGAACCGTCTGCCGCCCGGGCAATATAACGCAGCGCCTTGTCTTCCACATCCATATTTTCCTTCCGGGCCAGCTCGGCCAGCCGTTCGGTAATGGTATCCACAGTAATCCGTCGGAAATCATAACGCTGACATCTCGAAAGAATAGTTACCGGGATTTTATGTGCTTCTGTCGTCGCCAGAATAAAAATGACATATTCCGGCGGCTCTTCCAGCGTCTTCAGCAAGGCATTGAACGCTCCGATAGAAAGCATATGCACCTCATCGATAATATAAACCTTATAACGGCCTTCTGTCGGCGAATATTCCACTTCATCCCGAATCTCACGGATATTGTCCACGCCATTGTTGGAGGCTGCGTCAATCTCAATCACATTCATCGATGCCTGGCTCTGAATTGCCCGGCACATGGCGCATTCACCGCAGGGACTACCGTCCACCGGATGTTCGCAATTTACCGCTTTGGCAAAGATCTTTGCCACCGTCGTTTTTCCCGTTCCCCGGGTGCCGCAGAACAGATAGGCATGTCCGATGCGCCCGAGACGTATTTGATTTTTTAATGTTGTAACAATATGCTCCTGGCCTTTAACATCCTCAAAACCCTGAGGACGCCACTTTCGATAAAGCGCCTGGTAGGACATACTTTCCACTCCCTGTTCTATTCATCTCCGAAGCAGATCCCCATATCCTTTGCTTCCTGGATAGCGGCTCCCTTCGGATCCACATATTTTAATTTACCGGCCACATCACTGAGCGCTACATTGACGACCTCATAGCCATCAAAGGCAACCATTCGGCCATATTTACGTTCCACGATCAGCCGTCCGGCTGCCGCGCCAAGACGCGAAGAAATAAATCGGTCATATGGGTCCGGGCTGCCGCCTCTCTGGGTATGTCCCGGAACAGTGATCCGGACTTCCCGTCCGATGGCTTCTTCAATCTTTGCTCCAAGTTCATAAGAAATGGATGGATATGGACTTCCGGCCTTCTTCTTATTATATTCCTTCTTGCTGAGCTGGGCATCTTCTCTGGAAACCGCCCCCTCGGCAACGGCCAGAATAGAAAATCGTTTTCCTGCTTTATGACGGCGTTCGATCGCAGCCAGAACGCAATCCAGGTCGTATGGTATCTCCGGAAGCAGGATGATATCCGCACCGCCTGCAATCCCTGCATGCAATGTGAGCCATCCAACCTTATGTCCCATGACTTCCACAATAAATACCCGTCCGTGGGAAGCCGCAGTTGTATGAATGCAGTCAATGGCATTCGTTGCAATATCTGCCGCACTCTGGAAACCAAAGGTCATATCTGTACCGTAAATATCATTATCGATCGTCTTTGGAAGTGAAACCACATTAAGCCCTTCTTCCATCAGAAGATTGGCCGTCTTCTGTGAGCCATTACCGCCCAAAACAACAAGACACTCGAGTCCCAGTTCCCGGTATGTCTTTTTCATAGCCGCAACTTTATCAAATCCATCCGCCTCGATGACCCGCATTTTCTTAAACGGCTGACGTGAAGAACCCAAAATCGTTCCTCCCATTGTCAATATCCCTGAAAAATCAGATGGACGCATTACCCGGTAATCATTATACATTAATCCACGGTAACCATCCATAAATCCAAGAATTTCCACATCATCCAGTTTATTATAAAGAACCTTTGCGACACCGCGCATCGTTGCATTTAACGCCTGACAATCTCCACCGCTGGTCAACATACCAATTCTTCTCATAGCTTTTCTTCGCTTCCTTTCTGTTTTGCTCATTTCTCCATTTCTCCGGCAAAACCCCACTATCTATGATAAATGATAGATAGAATAAATGCAATATCCAAAGTTCCATTGAAAATGTAAAATCTCAAAAGAAAAAGTTCCCGTTATCAAACGAGAACTTTTTATATTTGTTTTAAATCCGTGCGCCCTGCTTCGAATCACTCCCACAGACGTTACCTGTACAGTTAACTCCGCCCAGGCGCCCTCGCGGCACACAAAAGCTCCCGCTTAGTGCTGCTCCATTCCTGACCTGACACGGTTCACGGGTTTCTGTTGCGCAAGACCCAGGCTTCAACGCCACTTATACAGGGCAGCTCCACAGGATATGACCCTCAGACAGGACATCACCCCTGCTGTAGCGGATTGCAGGTACAAGGCACCGCTATCTCCCCGGCTGCACGGAAAAGTTATAACATTGTTGCATCACTCAGTATATCTTGTTTTTATTTTTCTGTCAAGGCGTGGTCTTCCTGCTTTTTTCGAGCTTTTTTGAGTTTTCTGAGTTCCCTGAAAAAACTGCTGAGCATTTCGGAACACTCTTCTCCCAGCACGCCGGTCTCCAGCGCCACCTGATGATTAAAACCTTCGGTCTGCAGAACATTCAGAACTGAACCGGCGCATCCGGCCTTTGGATTCATCGAACCGACAACGACTCTTGGGATCCTGGCCTGGACGATGGCGCCGGCGCACATAGGGCAGGGCTCCAATGTCACATACATGGTACACCCTTCCAGACGCCAGTCACCGATCACCTTACTGGCTTTGTTCATCGCAATGATCTCTGCGTGGGCCAGGGTATTTTTTTTTAAATTCCGTTTATTATAGCCCCTCGCAATGATCTTATCCCCATAAACGATGACGCAGCCGATGGGCACTTCCTCGATGGCCGCCGCCTTCTTTGCCTGCTTCATGGCTTCTTTCATATATTTTTCATCCTGTGTCATGGGTCATTCTCCATTTAGCAAATACTTTCCTTCATAAGCCTTTGAGTGCAGTCGCCCGGAATGGATTCCCCAGGCAAGGCCAAGGCCGACACCGATCAAAACAGCTGACAGCAGCTGGGAAACCCGCACTCCCGGAATGAGGTAAAGGCTGTCCGCACGAAGCCCTTCAATGACACATCTTATCGCGCCATAGCCCACCAGATAAAGCACCGTCATCCAGCCATCCTTCTTCGCCCGTCGGGCAACCAGCATCATAATGATGAACAGCACCAGATTTGACGCGCTTTCATAAAAGAATGTTGCCTGATGCCACTCCTGCAGATCATCGATAAACACACCATATGGAAAAAACTGCAGGTCCGGATTCGTGATCAGATTTCCGAAAGCTTCCTGATTCACAAAATTGCCCCACCGGCCAATAATCTGCCCCAGCAGAAGGCTTGGCATGGCAAAATCCATCAGCTTTAACAGAGGGAATTTCTGAACTTTACAAAAAACAATCGCCGTGGCAATGCCGCCGATCACACCGCCGTAAATAGCCAGCCCCCCGGCGCGGGTGTTAAAAATCTGAATCAGATCCTGGCTGTAATATTCCCACTCAAAAATCACATAATAAATGCGGGCGCAAATAATAGCGATCGGCACCGCAAATAATACAAAATCAATGATCAGATCGGCCTTATATCCTGCTTTCCTGGCCCTCCAAGCAGCCACACAGGTCGCCAGGATCATGCCAAATGCAATAATAACGCCGTACCAGGCAATATTGAATCCTTCAATCCCGAACAGATTGTGTATGATAAAACGATCCACTGTCTCAACCTCCGTCCTATAAAACTTACTTAGTGAGTATATTACTACACTTTTTTCAATAATTCAAATTTAATTTCATTGTACCCACTTTCGTTTTATGCTAGAATAAAAAAAGAACGAATGATTTAAAATTTGAAGAGGGTATACGCATGGAAATCAAAGGACTTGCAAAAACAACTTTATTAGACTATCCCGGACACGTGGCCGCCACATTGTTTGTAGGCAATTGTCAGTTTAAATGTCCATTCTGCCACAATGGTTCTCTCGTCACAAAGGCATCTCAGCTTCCAAACATCCCTTTGGAAGAAGTCTACGCCTTTCTTGAAAAACGGAGAGGTGTTCTCGACGGCATATGTATCACCGGCGGCGAACCGACTTTTCAGTCCGACTTAAGGGAATTACTTTATGATATAAAGAGCATGGGATATCTTGTTAAGCTGGACACCAACGGCTATGACCCGATTCAGCTTGACCACTTATTTAACGAAGGCCTTGTCGATTATGTTGCTATGGATATTAAGAACAGTCAGGAAAAGTACGCCAAGACTGCCGGTCTGGCAAATCTGGATCTGACCCGTATCAAGCTGTCCGTGGATCTGATCCGTGACAGTGGTCTGGATTATGAATTTCGAACAACGGTCGTCCGGGAACTTCATTCTATTGACGATATGTATGAAATTGCCCGCTGGCTGGAAGGCTCCATGGCCTACTATCTCCAGTCCTATGTGGCTTCCGAGGATGTTATCATGCCAATTTTCTCCAGTTATTCAAAGGATGAACTTCTGGCTATGCAGGCGCTGATGAAAACATACATTCCTCAGGTTTTCCTTCGAGGAATCGATTGACCTTCGGAGCTTGCATCCAACGTTTTTTCAGATATGGCATAACCAAAAACAGGCTGCTGGAAACATGTTTCCAACAGCCTTATCTTAATGCTTCATTTTTATCTCCGGTCTCCCATATAAAACAGAGCGATCGTTCCCGGTCCGGAATGGGCGCCGATGGTCGGGCTTACCGGATTGATCAGAAATTTTTCAATGCCAAACCGTTCTTTTACAAGTTCAGCCACATATTCCGCCTCTTCCAGGGCGTCGCCATGACTGATAAACACAATATCATTTTTATTCCGATAACTTCCTATCGTCCGCTCCATATTATCTACCAGGGCTATCAGAGATTTTTTCCGGCCGCGCACTTTGCCGATCGGAATCAGTTTTCCCTCATCGCTTACATGCAGGATCGGCTTTACATGGATCAGGGTTCCGGCTACAGCCGTCAATTTTGAAACTCTTCCGCCCCGATACAGGTGATTTAAATCATCAACTGTAAACTGATGGCAGAAATGAAGTTTGTTTTCTTCAACCCAGGCCGCCGTCTCATCGATCGTTTTCCCTTCTTTACGGAGCTGTACCGCTTTGTGGATCACCAGACCCTGACCAAGAGAAGCGGATAAGGTATCAATGACAATGACCCTGTTTCCGGTATATTGTTCATTTAATTCTCTGGCAACAACCGCCGCATTGCTATAGCTGCTGCTCAACTCCGAAGAGAAAGCCAAATGAAGGATATCTTTACCTTCTTTTAAATATTTCTCAAACATATCCCGAAGTTCATCCGGATTGGCCGCCATAGTCGTCGGCATTTCTCCGCCCCGCATCAGGTCATAGAACTCTTTGACTTCCAGTTCAATTTCTTTGCCGTAAGCAACGCCTTTCATATTATAGTATAATGTAACCACATCAAGTCCATTATCTTTAATATAGCTTTTTGGCAGGTCACAGCATGTATCCGTAGTTATCATAAAACTTAAATCACCCATAGTCTTGTCCTCCATGTCCATTTCCCTGTAGTTAGGCTCATTTTACCACAGGCAGCTTTGCTTCGCAACACCTGTTCCAACCAAAAGCGCTGTTTTGGTCACTGCTGCAAACTATAAAATACCATGTCAACTGTACAGATCAGCACGTCTTTATCATCTCTGATCTCCACCAGAAAAGTCCGGATTTTTCTTCCAAGCTTTTTCGGCCGGGCTTCAGCAATCAGATATTTCGGCCAGAATGCCGCATTCAAAAACTGAATGTTGCTGTTTACCGTCGTACAAATGCTTCCCATGGAGGAAGCCGCAATGCCGCAGACCGCATCAGCCAATGTAAACAGACAGCCGCCATGTACCGTTCCGATCGGATTCGTGTGTTCCGGACGGATATCCAATCGGGCCTTACATGTTCCTTCACCCCGTTCCAGGAAATGAACTCCGATAAACTTTCCAAAATCATGATTACTCAGCATAACACCTGTCACACAGATCATAGACATTCCTGCTTTTTCCGGAATAAAACTCAGGCTGGAAAACTCCTGCTTATCAATCTCAACAACAACAGCGCTTCCCTGTTCGCATTGATAGTTCTCTTCGCCCCATTCCAGACAAAAGCCGGCATCAAAGCCGAAAAAAGCCAGTACCGAAGCGCCCATCGCTTCACCGATACGCATCCTCTTTTCCTTTTCAAGGGTTACGCTCCGAATAAATCCCCGGACGCCTCCGGCCATAAACATATTAAATAAACGGCCTTCACCGCTCAGTTCCATCTGTTCATGCTCCTCGCAGGAAAATGTCTGTCCTGCTTCGATACGCCGGACTCCAGGTTCGCCATTTGCGGCTTCAGCCTGACCATTCATTAAAATATGGCAACTCGACACATGGTCACTTCCAAAATGCAGCTTTTCTTTTTCTGACAATCGATCCACGGAAAAACCTATTCTAAAATTTTCGTCTTCTTGCGTCATATTGTTCGGATAGGAGAAGAAAAGACCCTCTCCCATATTTTTCATTAAAATTTTTGTAATTCTCAACTTTATCACATCCCTTCATTATTATATCTGTTAATCAACAAAAAAACAATGTTAAGACTGAGCAATAAGGCTGGTTATTTTATTTTTTTGTGTTATACTATTTAATGATATTCTTCTGAAAGGCAGGTGGTTTTTATGAAACATCATATAGAAAATTTTCTCGACGTTCCTGGGCCCGCGCCCTCTGATTTTGTAAAAACTACATACCGAAAAGGAGAATGGCAATGTTTGATAAGATTAATGATTTATTAGAAAACAAGCTGTACATGGAGGCTCGCCAGGAAATCGCCGAAATGAATCCGGTAGATATCGCCGCACTGATCGAGGAATTTCCAGAAGGTGAGCGCACAAAAATTTTCCGACTGCTGCCAAAATCGCTGGCCGCCGACGTATTTTCCTATCTGCCTATTGAACTGGAGCAGGACATAATCATTGCCCTGTCTGACAAAGAAGCCGGACACATTCTCGATAATCTGAATGCCGATGATGCGGCGGACTTGATTGATGAAATGCCGGCCAATGTAGTGAAAAAACTGTTGGCCAATGCCGATCCGGAAACCCGGCGGGATATTAACCATCTTCTCCAATATCCGGATGACTCTGCCGGAAGCATTATGACTGTGGAGTTCATGGATCTGAAGGAATCCTACACGGTGGAGCAGTCCCTCCGTAAAATCCGTATGGAAGGTGTTGACAAAGAAACAATTAATACCTGCTATATCCTGAATCCGCACCGCCGTCTGCTTGGCGCTATTTCTCTGCGCCGCTTGCTTTTAAGTGATCCGGTAGAGAAAATGAGCAATATTATGGAGGATCATGTCATTTCCGTAAGCACTCAAACGGATCAGGAGGAAGTTGCCCAGCTCTTCCAGAAATACGACTTTACTTCCATTCCTGTAGTGGACAGCGAAAACCGACTGGTCGGTATTATCACCGTCGATGATATCGTAGATATCTTACAGCAGGAGGCAACGGAAGATATCGAAAAAATGGCAGCCATCACCCCAACAGATAAGCCCTATATGAAAACGGGCATCCTTGAAACGTGGAAAAAGCGTATTCCATGGCTGCTTATTTTGATGATATCCGCCACTTTTACCGGTCGGATCATTTCCCACTACGAGGCGGCACTGGCCTCTTACGTGGTTCTGACAGCATTTATCCCAATGCTCATGGACACGGGCGGCAATGCCGGAAGTCAGGCCTCTGTATCCATTATCCGTGGTCTTTCTCTGAATGAGATTGACTATTCCGACACATTAAAAATTATCTTAAAAGAATTACTGGTCGGCCTGCTGATCGGCGCCACCCTGGCTATTGCCAATTTTGTGAAACTGCTCATTATTGACCGTGTAACCGTGACCATTGCAATGGTTGTCTGCCTGACGCTGGTCGTTACCGTCATATTTGCAAAACTGGTAGGCTGTTCCCTGCCGATTCTGGCAAAACGGCTTGGATTTGACCCGGCGGTCATGGCCAGCCCGTTCATCACGACCATTGTAGATGCATTATCCCTGATGATGTATTTTAAAATCGCTGGTATGATTCTTCACATTTAACAGAATCTTTTAAATCCCCCCATCACCGGAATATTTATCCGTGACTGGGGGATTATTTTATATATGTTGACAAACGACATATATCGTGATACGATATATCTAAAGATGATATATCGTCACTCGACATATGTATTGCAGCACAGGAGGATACAAATGTTTAAAAAATATGAACCTCTGACTGAAAGTTATTTTTATATACTTCTCTGCCTGTATGACCATCCAAACCATGGTTATGGTATCATGCAGCGGACAGCAGAACTTTCACAGGGAAATGTAAAGATCGGTTCCGGCACTATGTATGGCGCCACCGGAAATATGATGAAAAAAGGATGGATCCGGGAAACTCTCAGTGATAATCCCGATGATAAGCGCAAAAGACTTTATGAATTAACAGACTCGGGCCGGGAGGTTTTAGAACAGGAAATCCAGCGTTTAAAGCATCTGGTAGAAATTTCAAAAAAAATAGTCAAGGAGGACTAATGCGATGAAAGATATTATTACAAGCCATAAATTCTATGGTGTCTGGGAATACGAACGTGAAGAAAACGACCTGAACGAAGCTTCAAAAAACGGACTTCAATTGATCAAAGGCGGCTGTTTTCACTCGACATTCTGCAGGGACGACAGTGTCCGCTATATCTATCAATTAGATTACTGTCCTAAAATTGCCGATAAAGACCGCTATATCGAATGCTTTCAGGATGCCGGATGGGAATATATAAACTCTACTTTTAACGGTTGGCACTATTTCCGCCGCCCATATGAAGCCGGACTTTCTCTGGAAGACGTAAAGATCTATACGGACCGCGATTCACTTTATGCCATGGAAAACCGCTGGTGCGGAGGTCTTCGTGCCTTATCCATACTCACTTTGCTCAGCGGCCTTTTATGTATAGTCACAGTCCTGTATCGTCACGGCCCGGTCAATGTTCAAAATCTCACTCTTATAGCGGAAGCGGCCGCAATGCTTATCCTTTCAGCAACATTTTCGATAGCTCTGAAAAACGTCAAGCACATACGTCAGGGTGAAAAGACCGGATCTACGCCGCCTGCTCAGATCGTCTTTCCACTGGTTTTGCTGATACTTGTTTTCTGTCTGGTGCTTAATACCTTTTTCTAAGATCATGCAGAAATTTCATACAATTTTTCACTATGCCCGGCGACAACCTTTTTGATCCGTTCAATGTCCTGCTGAATCGATTTCATTTGGTTTGTTGCCGACGCATAACACCGGGCTGTCCCGTTCTGCAAAACCACAATCTGACGCGCAAGATTTTTTCTTTGCGCGCGGCAAATCTTGCAAGTTTCTTAATTCCTTTCCCCAAATCTTGGTTTTCATAAAACTACATGATAGAATGAAATCACCTGACAAAAATAAGGTTGGTGAAATTGATGTATACGATAGCTGTTGTTGACGATGATTGTTATATAGGAAATATGCTGGAAGAAGTTCTGAGCCGGGCCGGTTATTCCGTCCTTCGGGCCTATTCGGGAACAGAAGCGCTTATGCTCTTTGACCAGATCCGTCCGGATTTAGTCCTGCTTGACCTGATGCTTCCGGGTCAAAGCGGTGAAGAAGTATTAGAAAAAATCAGGGATATTCCTGTCATTGTCATCAGCGCCAAAATGGATATTGAAAATAAAGTTAGCGTTTTGCTGAATGGCGCCGCCGATTATCTGACGAAACCTTTCGAGATCAGGGAACTGCTTGCAAGGATTACCGTACAGCTCCGCCCCCGGCATACATTTGAAAAAAACAACACTCTGCTGACCTTTGATGATATTCTTCTTGATACACAAAGTCACAGGGTTTCCATTGAATCAACAAATGTACACTTAACAAAGACAGAATTTGCCATTTTAAAGCTTCTCATGCAGAATCCGGATCAAGTCATGACAAAGTCTGTTATTCTGGACCGAATCAGTATGGATACTCCGGACTGTATGGAAAGCTCTTTAAAAGTTCATATCAGTAACCTCCGAAGGAAACTTCGGGCCATTAATGGCAAAGATTATATCGAAGCAGTTTGGGGTATTGGCTTTAAATTAAAAGAAAACGAAATATAATCTTTATATTTTCTTTACCATCTTCTTTACCGCCTTCTTAACATGTTTCATATAAAATGATCCTATCAAATACAAGGAGGCTATACCATGGAATATGCATTGACAACCCAGGCTCTCTCAAAACATTACGGCCATTTTAAGGCGCTGGACAACCTGAGCATGAAGGTTCCAAAGGGCGCTATTTATGGATTCGTTGGAAAAAATGGTGCAGGAAAAACAACCTTGATCCGCCTTATCTGCGGCCTTCAGTCACCTTCTTCGGGAGAATATACACTCTACGGAAAGAAGCATACAGACAGAAATCTGTACGATGTCAGACGCCGCATAGGCGCTGTTGTAGAAACCCCATCCATTTATCTGAATATGAACGCTAAAGAAAATCTGAAACATCAATATATCATTCTGGGCAAACCTTCCTTTGAAGGAATCGACGAACTTCTCGACCTGGTTGGTCTTAGCCACACCGGCCGAAAGAAAGCGAAAAATTTCTCTCTGGGTATGCGCCAGCGTCTGGGCATTGCCATTGCCCTGGCCGGAGACCCGGATTTTCTCGTTCTGGACGAACCAGTCAACGGTCTCGACCCTCAGGGAATTATTGAAATCCGGGAACTGATTTTAAAACTGAACCGTGAACACCAGATGACCTTTTTGATATCCAGCCATATACTGGATGAGTTGTCCAAACTGGCCACCCATTACGGCTTTATCGACAAAGGCCACATTGTCCGGGAAATCAGCGCCGAAGAGCTGGAAGCGGCCTGCCGCAAATGCATGCACATCGAGGTTTCCGACACCCGGATTTTGACTCGTTATCTGGATAGAGTACATTTGGAATACACGATCATCTCTGACACGGAAGCAGATATTTACGGCCGCACGGATATTACGGATATGGCCCTGAATCTCGCTAAGGAAAACTGTAAGATTATAAGTATCAATGAAAAAGACGAAAGTCTGGAAAGTTATTATATACGTCTGATAGGAGGTGAAGACCATGCGTAAACTGCTTCGTTCAAATTTCATCCGATTAAGAAACACGCCTTCTTTCGGTCTCGCCTTGGCCTCTCTGCTCCTTTGGAACGGCATAATGCTTTTTTCATCTTATGACGCAATGATGGCTTATGGCGGCAAACTGCCTGTAGAGAGTCTGCTCTTTACATTTTTATTTATAATCGGTATCGCTCTGTCTGTCCTGATCAGTTTATTTACCGGAACCGATTACAATGACGGTACAATACGAAATAAAATCATTACCGGTCAAAGCAGACAAAACATTTATACAGCTAATTTTATCACCTGTGCCGCCAGCGGATTGTTGCTTTGCATCTGGGGAGCTGCAATAAATCTTGCCATCGGCGTCCCACTGTTTGGAATGCCGGAAATATCCGTCGATATCCTTGGATTGTTGTTTTTTGACAGCATCCTCGCTGCGATTTCCTATGCTTCCATCTTCAATCTGGTCGGTATGCTCTGTTCCAACAAAGCTCATACCGTTATGATCTGTGTTTTGACAGCATTTGCTCTGTTTTTTGTGACGATCCTCCTCTACTCCGCCCTCGTTCAACCGGAAATGATTGAAGCCGCGGTGATGACTGATGGAGAGATGTCCATTGAAATGACGCCGAATCCAAACTATATTTCAGGGATAAAACGGGAAATCTACCAGTTTTTCTTAGATTTCCTTCCAAGCGGTCAATGTGTCCAGATTGCCAATCTGGAGGCCCTTCACCCGATTCGGATGGGCATTTATTCGGTGATCATTATCATCCTGTCCAACGTTCTCGGCATCTTCAGTTTCCGAAAAAAGGATATTCAATAAAGGAGTTTTTATGATTCCATTACTTTATGTATTATGTACCGTATTACTGGCTGCTTTAATCTTATGTTTGTGGAAAATCTTTCTCTGACATGCGCTCTGGAAGAATGTCTGGCCGGCTATTATGGAACATTTAAAAAATCCGGTATCGAACCCGACATCCAGTTGCCAAAAAAAGAGGTCTTCCGTTATCTGAACCCCACGGCGCTATCTCGAATTTTGTCGAATATTGTCAGTAATGCGGCCAAGTACAGTGATAGTGATTTTTCTGTCCGAATGGATGAATACGGAACTCTTCGTTTTATAAACCATGCTCCCGGACTCGATGAAATACAGGTCGGTCATCTTTTTGACCGCTTTTACACCGTCTCCAGCGGCAGTCATTCCACCGGATTGGGGCTCTCCATTGCGAAAACGCTGACCGAAGAAATGCATGGCCATATTGATGCCTGCTGCCGGGATGGCTGCCTCATCATCACTTTAGACTTCCCACCCAAATAAAAAAGGCTCCTGCGAAAAAGCATTTCCAGCTTTTTCGCAGGAGTTTTTTTTAAAGTGTTACCTGAATCTTTTTCAGATGCCAGATATCTCTGACATATTCTTCAATAGTTCTGTCAGAAGTAAATTTACCGGAGTTTGCCGTGTTGAGCATAGCCATCTTCGCCCAATGGGCCTTATCCTGATAAGCTTTATTTACCCGTTCACGAGCTTCCGCATAGGAACGGAAATCTTTTAAAATGAAATACTGATCTGCCCGTCCATAGGAAGGAGCCAGGAAAGAATTGTAAATTTCCCGGAACATTTCCCGGTCGCCATGACTGAAAGTTCCATCCACCAACTGATTGAGAATCTTGTGGATATCCGGATCGTTACGGTAAATCTCTTCCGGATGATAGCCGCCATTAGCTTCATAGGCCATGACTTCCTCAGAAGACATACCAAAGATAAAGGCATTTTCTGCGCCGACTTCTTCAACGATCTCCACATTGGCTCCGTCCATCGTTCCCAATGTCACCGCACCATTTAACATGAACTTCATGTTGCCTGTGCCTGAAGCTTCCTTACTTGCCGTAGAAATCTGTTCAGATACATCGCTGGCTGCGAAAATGATCTCCGCATTGGAAACCCGATAGTTTTCGATGAATACAACCTTGATCCGTCCGCGGATATCCGGGTCGTTATTGACCACATCCGCTACAGAATTGATCAATTTAATGGTTTCCTTAGCCCGTTTATAGCCTGCGGCCGCTTTCGCGCCGAAAATAAATGTGGTCGGATAAAAATCCAGCTCCGGGTTGGCCTTCATCTGATTATACAGATACATAACATGCAGAATATTCAATAACTGACGTTTGTATTCATGTAAACGTTTTACCTGAACGTCAAAAATAGAATTCGGGTCTACGTCGATATTATTATGCTCTTTAATATATTGGGCCAGACGCAGTTTATTTTTATATTTAATATCCATAAATTCCTGCTGTGCTTTCTCATCATCCGCATAAGCTTCCAGACCTTTGAGCAGCGGCAGGTCCGTAATCCACTGATCGGTTCCGATCTTCTCTGTAACCCAGGAAGCGAGCAGCCGATTTCCGTGGAGCAGGAAACGTCTCTGAGTAATACCGTTTGTTTTATTGTTGAATTTCTCAGGCATCATTTCATAGAAATCTCTCAATTCACGTTTTTCAAGAATTTCTGTATGCAGCCGGGCTACGCCATTGACAGAAAAACCGGCCACGATCGCCATATTGGCCATGCGGACCTGACCTTCATAGAGAATGGCCATACTCCGGATCTTATTGTACTGATTTGGATATCTCTCTTCCACTTCAATGAGAAAACGGCGGTTGATCTCCTGTACAATCTGATAAATTCTCGGAAGGAGACGCATAAATAAATCTACCGGCCATTTTTCCAGAGCCTCTGCCATAATCGTATGGTTTGTATAAGCGCAGCATTTTGTTGTAATATCCCACGCTTCATCCCATTCCATGCCTTCTTCATCCAGGAGAATACGCATCAATTCCGGTACAGTGACGGTCGGATGGGTATCATTTAACTGGAAACAGACTTTTTCCGGCAATTTATGCAAATCTGAATGGGCCTCTTTATATTTTTTGATCGCCTGCTGAACGCTGGCCGATACGAAGAAATACTGCTGTTTCAGACGAAGTTCTTTGCCGCTGTAATGATTGTCATTCGGATAAAGCACGTCAACAATATTCTTCGCCAGATTCTCCTGCTCCACCGCATGAAGATAATCGCCCTTATCAAAGGACGCCAGATTAAATTCCTGGATCGGCTGTGCATCCCAGATTCGCAGAGCATTGACGACATTGTTGCCGTATCCAACGACCGGAATATCGTATGGTACGGCCTGGACGGCCTGATAACCATCATGAATAAAACGATTTCTCTGACGTTCCGCATCCCACTCGATACGGACATAACCGCCGAATTTAACCGTCTGAGTATATTCTGGACGTTTAATTTCAAATGGATTTCCATTTTCCAGCCAGTTATCCGGCACTTCTACCTGATAACCGTCGTGGATCTCCTGCTTAAACATACCGTATTTATAACGGATACCACAGCCATACACCGGATAATTCAATGTTGATAAAGATTCAATAAAACAGGCAGCCAGACGTCCCAGTCCGCCGTTGCCAAGAGCCGCATCCGGCTCCTGGTCTTCTAATACATTGATATCCAATCCAAGTTCCTCAAGAACCTCCGCCACCTCTTCATAGCAGCACAGGTTGATGAGATTGTTTCCGAGGGCACGGCCCATCAAAAATTCCATAGACAGATAATATACATATTTTGCATCCTGTTCTTTATAGGCCTTCTGGGTGGCAAGCCACCGGTCAATGATCAGATCTTTTACCTCAAAGGCCACCGCCTGAAAAATTTCCTGCTGACTTGCCGTATCCATTGTCTTCCGGAACAGGGATTTTAAATTATCTAAAACATTTTTCTTAAAAACTTCTTTGTCAAAACCAATTGCTGTCGGGTTCTCTACTACGGTTTCTTTATTCGTTTCCAATAAGATTCCCTCCACTATCTTGCATTCTCAGGCTTTTCTAACGCCCAATGTAACTATTTCACCGTTAATATTCCATTCTTTTACATAACCATCTGTACTTCCCAAAACAATTTCTTCGGCAAGAACATCTTTCTTCATGCTGTCCGCATTCTTTTCTGTAATGGCTTTCAGTTTGTCATTGCCTTCCATAGAAAGAACGATGTGATCTGTGACCTCGAAATCTGCTTCTTTAC
>CATZYB010000020.1 GCA_958426095.1 uncultured Lachnospiraceae bacterium | reverse complement strand
CCACATCCAGAACACTGCGCCGGCGCCGCCGACCACAATGGCGCTGCTGACGCCGGCGATATTGCCCACACCGATGGTTGCAGCCAGAGCCGTTGATAAAGCCTGGAACTGGGAAATGGATTTCTCATGCTTCGCCGTATGGGCCCGAACATCTTTCTTCTTGAAAATGGCAAGGAAAGTTGCGTCCATCCACTCTTTAAAGTGAACCAGCTGGAAAAATTTCATTCCTACCGTCATAATGATACCTGTTGCGATAATAAGAACCAGCATCGGGACTCCCCATACGACGCCGTTGATCGCACTGTTGATTTTTGTAATTTGTTCAATCATAACATTTTCCTCCTGCGTTTTTGACCTAAAAAAATGGAGTATCCCCAATCTCTTGAGAATACTCCATCGTATTAAATTAATTATAAGCAAAGTTCAAAAGGGCGTCAACTGTTTTTTGTAAAAATCAGGAAACACGGTTGTAGTTGATCAGACAGCCTTTGAGGATGATCTCCCGTTCTTCATCGGTCAGCTCGCCCAATGTCATGGTAAACGGCACCAGCGCATCGCCAACTTTATAGGCTGTAATTGTATCGGCCTTTTCTTCGACCGCTTTGCGGATATCCGGCAGGAAAAGATAATCTCCGTTGGCAAACGGCAATTCACCTTCCGGAATGATAAACGGCAGCATACCCCAGTTAATGAGGTTGGAACGATACCGTTTTGTCGCATATTCGTTGGCAATATTGGCCCAACCGCCAAGAACCTTCTGGCAGGAAGCGGCCTGCTCGCGGGCGGAACCGTCCCCTGGCTTCACAGCAAAAATCGTACTTCCAACGCCTAAGTTGCCTTCACCGGCCTCCGGGAATTTCACATGGACTTTTTCCATCACCGGTTTCATTTCCGGAAGGACTTCCAGAGGACATGTGTTGGCTTCAATGGCTTTCTGGGCCTTCTGAACTTCTTTAGCACGTCCTACATAAGCCGGGTCCTTTCTGGACAGGGTAAATTCTGCCAGCCCCAACGGATTGGAACGGAAGGAAGAAGTCTCCCCGGAAGGGATCAGTTCGTCTGTTGTCGTTACTGGGTCATGAATCTCGGAAACAACTTTTAACAGCATGTTCTGAGGCAGGGCGGACATGGCCGGCCAGTCTTTAATGTTTGGCCCCAGTTTGATCTCCACATCCGGGTCAGCCACACCATGGCTGTCAAATACTCTGTTTTTATAAATTGTTTCATCAAAGAAATATTTCGGTTTTGTATAGTTGACATCGATATCCGTTGCAGCAGTCAGATAACCCTTATTTGCAGCAGTAGCCGCAATGGAACGGGCATCCATCAATGCTACGGAAGAAATCTGTCCATTCTGAATCTTGGAACCTTCACGGTTCGGGAAGTTTCGTGTGGAATGACGGATACTCAACGCATTATTGGCCGGCGTATCGCCTGCTCCGAAGCATGGTCCGCAGAAGGCTGTTTTAACGATCGCACCCGTGGACATGAGCGCAGCTACGGCGCCGTTTTTCACCAGTTCCATATAAATCGGCGTACTTGCCGGATAAACGCTTAATGTGAATTCATCCGGTCCGATGCTGGCGCCTTTCAAAATATCGGCCGCATCACAGATATTTTCAAAACCGCCGCCGGCACAGCCTGCAATGATTCCCTGTTCTACATAAAGACGGCCGTTGCGTACCTTATCCTTTAAAGTAAAATCTACCTGACCGTCCAGACTGACAAGGGCCCGCTTCTCACAATCATCAAGAATATCCATCAGATTGGCATTTAATTCCTCAATGGTATAGGTATTGCTTGGATGGAACGGCATAGCGATCATCGGGCGGATTTCACTCAGATCGATCTCGATCATGCCGTCATAGTAAGCTACTGCTCCCGGATTTAATTCTTTGTAATCTTCCGGACGTTTATGAATCTCATAGAAATCTTTGATTTCGTCATCCGTTCTCCAAATAGAGGACAGACAGGTTGTCTCTGTGGTCATAACGTCCACGCCGATACGGAAATCAGCACTTAAGTTGGAAACGCCAGGCCCGACAAATTCCATCACTTTATTCTTTACATAGCCATTATCAAATACAGCGCCGATAATGGCCAGAGCTACGTCCTGAGGACCAACGCCAGGGATCGGTCTGCCTTTTAAGTAAACTCCGATAACACCCGGCATATTAATATCATAAGTCTGGTTCAGAAGCTGTTTAACCAGCTCCGGTCCGCCTTCACCCATAGCCATTGTACCGAGGGCGCCATAACGGGTATGACTGTCTGAACCGAGAATCATACGGCCGCCGCCGGCCAACATTTCTCTGGCAAACTGGTGAATGACTGCCTGATGGGGCGGAACATAAACGCCGCCGTATTTTTTCGCACAGGACAGACCAAACATATGATCATCTTCATTGATCGTACCGCCAACGGCACAAAGGCTGTTATGACAGTTAGTCAATACATATGGCACAGGAAATTTTTCCAGGCCCGACGCTCTGGCTGTTTGAATAATACCAACAAAGGTAATATCATGGGATGTCAGTTTGTCAAATTTAATTTTCAGCTTTTCCATATTTCCGGAAGTGTTGTGGGCCTCCAGAATCCCATAGGCGATCGTATTCTTTGCCGCTTCCTCTTTAGAAACATCCCTGCCGGTCTTTGCCGCAAGAATCTGCTTCACATCTCCGGCATCCTCCACGATATCCACACCGTTTAAAAGATACGCGCCGTTTTCGTATAATTTCATACGCTTTGTCCTCCTATTCTACAGCCACATGGCTCATAAATAATTCATATAATTCCGGATATTCCCGTTTCATACGAATCGGTCTATAATCCTTATTCAGGAAACAATGGGACGTCTCTCCGGTACACCGAAGTTCCCCTGTCTCCGAATCCAGCACCCGATAGGCAATGGTCATTTTGACACCGCTGAATTTGGTGATCTTTGTGTAAATATCCACAGTGTCATCATAACGAACCATGGATTTATACTGGCAGTCCACAGAGAGTACAGGAATGACGATCCCCATTGCCTCGACCTTCGTAAAAGGCCAGCCCATTTCCTCCATATAGTGGAGCCTGGCTTCCTCGAACCAACGGATATAGTTGGAATGATGAATGATCCCCATCTTATCCGTCTCGTAATAATTCGCCCGCCGCACATACAGACTCTCAAAAGCTTCTTTATCGTCCTGCTCTTCAATGATAATTTCTCTCATCATTCACCTCTCCTGACTTTACTTATATTAGCACACTTTTTTACTCTGTCAAAGTAAAATTGAATAATTATCCGATGAAAATGTATTGCACAAGAGCCATATAAAGCAATGTGCCCCCGGCGATACTCAAAAGTACGTTCTTTTTCCAGGTATGGACAACTATGATAAAAACGACTGCGATCAATTCCGGTATGCCATGGCTGCCTCCAAAAATATTTACATCCTTTAAACAATAAACCACTAAAAGTCCAATGACCGCATAAGGTAATACACTGCCGAGATAACGGACAAATTCCGGCGTTTCTTTGTTCTCAGGAAACAGGATAAAAGGCAGAAACCGGGTCAGCATCGTCCCAAGAACACAAAGTCCGATCGTGATCAGGGCCTGTAAAGCCGTCATAGACATTCCCTCCCCTGCATCCTGTTCTTAGCCAGTGAAAGGCAGGCTAAAATACCGATCATGGCCGGGATCAAAAAAGAACTGCTTCCAAAAATAATCCGGCAAAGCAGCGTTACGGCCACGCCAATGATGGCCGGTATATGATTTTCTGTTTCCTGCCATTGTCCGACAAAAATAACAACAAACAGAGCCGTCAGCACAAAATCCAGCCCTTTTGTGTCAAAAGCCACCGCAGAACCAAGCAGAGAACCAATGACACTTCCGGCCACCCAGTAAAACTGATCCAACAGGGTTACCCAAAACATGTACCAGGGTCTGGATACATCTTCCGGCGGCTCTGTCCCGCAAAGTACGGAAAAGGTCTCGTCTGTCAATCCAAAAATCAAATATGGCTTTAACTTCCCCGTATTTTTAAATTTATCCAACATCGATAAACCATAAAACAGATGTCTGGCATTGACCATTAATGTCATTACAAAAGCCGCCACGGGATTAAAAGCAGAGACCAGCAACGATATGGCCACATACTGCATAGAGCCGGCATAAATAAACAGGCTCATGAGCAAAGCCCAGAATATACCGTAACTCCTGGCACTTAATAAAATCCCAAAAGCTATTCCAAGAAAAATATACCCGGTCATGACCGGAATCGTTTCCGGAAAAGCGGCTTTCAGCGCTTTCTTTTTCGCATCGCTAAAGTCAGTCATCTTTTTCTTCCTTCCTCTCCTCCCGCATGGTCCGTTCTTCCCGTTTTTTATCCCGCTCAATGCTGACATTTTTATAACTTCCATAACGCTCCCGGCGCTCTTTCCGGGTTTCTGTGCCGTTATCACTATAGATCAACTGCTCCGTCTCCAGATCAAAACCGTCCGCATGGATATAATTCTGAGTTTCCAACGGCATCCGCTTTTTATACAACGCATATTCGACAAAGGTCTTGATCAGATAATAGATCACGGCAAATACGGGTACGCCAAGAAGCATTCCAGGGAAACCGAAGACGCCGCCGCCGACCAGGATGGAAAAAACAACCCAGAAAGGCGAAAGTCCTGTGGAATTTCCCAAAATCTTCGGCCCAAGGATATTTCCGTCAATCTGCTGAAGAATGATAATAAATACAAGGAAAACAGCCCCCTGTTTTAAATCGGTCAGGCTGATCAGAATAACACTCGGTATGGCACCGATATACGGTCCGAAAAATGGAATGACGTTGGTCACGCCGACGATCACACTGACCAGCATGGCATATGGCATATGGATCAAATTCAGCACAACAAAACATACCACGCCGATAATCGCTGAATCAATCAATTTTCCGGTAATAAAACCGCCGAAAATCTGATTACAATGACGTACAACCTCGATCATGGAATTTGCGATATCCGGTTTCAGTACCGCATAGGCAATTTTCTTCGCCTGCCCGGTAAAGGTATCCGTACTCATCATAACATAGATCGATATGATCGCACCGATGATAATATTATAGAAAAACTGCAGAACATTCATGATACTCAACGTAAAAGTATTGATTCCGGCCCTGAGCTGAGGGTAAAAATCATCTTTCATCCATGTCTGCAAATAATTCATGGCCTGATTGATCATATCCTGAAGGTCCTGAGAAAACTGACTTTCGTACTGCAGGCCTTCAAACCATTCTGTCACCTGCCGTGTATAAGACGGAAACCGCATGATAATCTGGGCAATACTTGCCACCAATTGAGGCAGGACCATATAGCCCAAAATAAAAATAATCCCCAGAGCAAACGCCATAGCACAACCCACGGAAACTCCACGGACGATCTGTTTTGTCCGAACCGGATTTCTGCTCCGCGTAACCCATTCCAGCTTTAAAAGCCGCCGTTCCACAAATTCGGCCACAGGAAGCAGAATATAGGCAATGATCAATCCCGCAATGACCGGCGCCAGGATCCTTATCAATCCGCCAAAAGCCTTATGAATCTCCGACCATTTAAAGAGGACAAATATAAAAATAATGCTTATAGCTATGACAAACAGATAGGCCGTCGCCTGGCGGATCATCCCACGGATCGACAACTTTTCAATATTTTCCTTTTTTTCTTCTGTGCGTTTTTCAGCCATTTTCACCATCTTCTTTCACACTGCTGCCTTTTATCTCTGCACACTTCCTGTTCTGTATCCTTTTAACAACCTGCCATGCGGTCCATGCACTGAATATACCGATCAGCACACCCCAAAAAACATCCGTTGGAAAATGAACACCGACATAGAGCCTTGACCAGGCGATCAATGTTGCCAAAACAAGGGATAACACGCCGATCAGCCGCGTTCTTTGCTCCGACGCCCAATACAGAGCGCAGGCCGCCGCAAAGGAACTGCAGGCATGTCCCGACGGAAAAGAAAAATCCTTCTGCCGCTCTAAAAGCAGAATAATATCCGGAAACTGCTCATAAGGACGGATTCTGGCGACGATATTTTTCAAAGCCACATTCGTGATCAACGCGCCGATCAGCAGGGCCAAAAGACCGCAAAATCCCATTTTACGGGTTCGTTTAAAGGCAAGAAGGACCAGGCACAGCAGAATCCAGAACAGTCCGGAATTTCCGAGATGGCTGATGAATACGGTCGGCCCGGTCAACCAGTCAAACCTCAGATGTTCCTGTATAAACATCAAAATCAAATAATCAATATATGTGATATATCCCGCCATACAGCCTCCTTTTTCTAAACGCCTTCGCCGTCAAAATCAGGAATAAAACTCTCCTTTGCCGTACCGCCTTCCTGTATATAGGCATTTTCTACCCCTTTTCGAATAGCATACCCGATCAGACGTTCGTATACCTGGCGCTTTACCCGTTTTTGAAGTTCCGGATATTTTTCGAGGGACCCCGACGGCGTATACTGATTCATCAGACTGAGATAAATCTTATCTCCATAATTCTCATAAAGAAAATCAATGATCTGCCGGGAATCCATCGACTGTCCCGGCAATACCATATGCCGGACAATAATCCCCTTTGTCATCAGGCCATTTTCATCAAATACCGGCGCTCCGGTCTGACGGTACATTTCCTCCAGAGCCTTTGCCGCATAAAAGGAATACCCCTCCTCATGGGCGTAACGTCCGGATAGATGAACATCCATAAATTTAAAATCTGTCAGATAAACATCGATCCATCCGTCCAGAAGTTCCAATGTATCCACCTTTTCAAAACCGCCCGTATTATAAACGATCGGCAGCTTCAGCCCCATCTTCCGGCTGATTCGAAGCGCCTCGATGATCTGGGGTACAAAATGGGTCGGCGTCACCAGATTGATATTGTGAGCGCCTTTTTCCTGTAATTCCATAAAAATTTGTGCCAGACGGATCACTGATATTTCTTTTCCGGCCCCTCCTCTGGAGATCTGTCCATTCTGACAAAACACACATCCCAGATGACAGCCGGTAAAAAATACGGTGCCTGAACCTCTTGTTCCGGAAATGCAGGGTTCCTCCCACATATGAAGAGCCGCCCTGGCCACCTTTAGTCCTGCTGTCTGACCGCAAAATCCCCGTCGGCCTTCCAGACGATCAACCCCGCATTCTCTCGGACACAAAGCGCATTCCCTATACCATTTTTTCCAATTCATCTATTTTCCGCCATCCTCTTTCCCTGAAACTCCGGAGATATTTTTAAAAATCTAAGGATTTTAAAATTTTACGCAGGAAACCTGCGCTCAATAAAATCGCCAGCACTTCCGCCAGCGGGAAGGCCAGCCATACAAGATTTAAGTTCCCGGTCTTTGAAAGCAGATAAGCCACCGGGATCAAAACAACCAACTGACGCCCGACAGAAATAAACATGCTGTAAATGCCATGTCCCAATGCCTGGAGCATAGAAATACCGATAATATTGAATGCAGCAAAAAGAAAGCTGATACTGATCGTCCTCAGAGCCGGAACTCCAATAGAAAGCATGGCATCTGAAGCATTGAACAGTTCAAGAAGCCACACCGGACAAATCTGGAATACGATCAGCCCAATGACCATCATCCCGAAAGCATACATCATAGCCAGTTTCATTGTTTTCATAATCCGCGATTTCTTCTTCGCACCATAATTAAAGGCAATGATCGGCACCATCCCGTTATTTAAACCGAATACAGGCATAAATACAAAACTCTGCAACTTAAAGTAAACGCCAAATACCGCCGTGGCTGTCGATGAAAAAGACATAAGAATCTTGTTCATGCAGAAAGTCATGACCGAAGCAATACTGCTCATGATAATCGATGGCAGCCCCACCGAATAAATCCGTCCGATGACGTCTTTATCCGGCTTCATGGCTTTTAACTCCAATTGAATATCTGTATTCTTTGTCACATTCATCACAGCGCTGATCATCATGGCTATGATCTGTCCGATGACTGTCGCCAATGCTGCGCCGGCCACCTCCATTTTCGGAAAACCGAACCACCCGAAAATCAGGATCGGGTCCAGAATAATATTGATGACTGCGCCGGACCCTTGTGTAAACATCGTATAAAATGTCCGTCCCGTAGCCTGGAGCATCCGGTCAAAGGCCACCTGCAAAAACATACCAAAAGATAGAATACAGACAAAGAATACATAATCCCGTCCATAAGAAATGATTTCCGGAATATCTGTTTGGAGCTTATAAAAAAGTTCCGAACAGGTCAGACCAAAAATAAGGAAAACGAGATAACTTGCACAGGCCAGAAACACACTGTTATTGGCAGCCTTGTTGGCCATCTCCTGATTTTTTTCGCCGAGGCTGCGGGATAACAGAGCATTTGTACCGACCCCGGTACCCACCGCCACGGCGATCATTAAATTTTGAATAGGAAAGGCCATTGAAACGGCCGTTAAAGCATTCTCATTGATCTGAGATACAAATACACTGTCCACCACGTTATATAGAGCCTGAACAAGCATCGATATGATCATTGGTATGGACATGGTGACCAGCAGCCTGTTGACAGGCATGATCCCCATTTTATTTTCTTGTAGCATTTCTCCGTCTTGCTGCATCTTCCGCGCCTCCAAAAACTCCTCTGATCATGTTCTCTAAAATATCTGTTGTCAAGTCCAGACCGATGCTCGTATTCATACAGGCATCGAAGTTATGATAATCGCCAAAACGATTCATTGTAAAATGATTGTAATAATCACTCCGCTTTTTATCTATTTTTTTTACATAATTCGGTATATTTTCCGGATTTTCTCCGTATACTGTCCGTACCCGTTCCATACGTTCTTCCATCGGTGCATAGATGAAAAAGCTCAACACGTCTTCTCTGTCTCTCAGAATGTAATCGCCGCAGTTTCCGACGATCACACAAGAACTTTTTTCCGCCAACTGGCTGACGATTTTTGTCTTTGCCAGATAAATCTGATCGGAAAGGGGCCGCTCCTGGGTAGACATATACAGGTTATAAAGAAAACTGGATGTTTTCTTTTCCTGCCATTCCTCCACAGTTTCACGGGTAAATCCGCTTTCTTCCATTAACATGTTGATGATTTCCTTATCATAAAAATCGATACCCAAACGTTCTGCCAGTGCCTGACCGATCAGACGTCCGCCGGAACCATATTCTCTGCTGATAGTAATTACAAAATGTTTCATAACAATCGCCTCCTCTTTACAATCACAGGAGCCATGATCTTCAAACCACGGCTCCAAATTTTCAATTTTTGATCTTATATCCCCAGATAATATCCCTGAGAAAGTATAGATTCGGTACGCGACAGCACCTCTTTGGCCTCATCATAATTTTGTTTTGCCAATGCTGCGATCATATAATTTGTCAGACACAGCGGCGCTGCAAAGGAATTCTTATAGGTCACACTGGAAATGGCACAGGGCAGGATCACATCCCCATAACTGCTGACCGCACCATAATTCATACTGGTGATCAGCACAACCCTGGCGCCGTGTTCCCGCAGCCATGAGATCATGGTCGCCGCCACCTTCGAATATCTTGGAAATAAATAGGCAATACACACATCGCCTTCTCCGGCCCCGACAATCTCCTCCGGATAAATCATTCCTATGGACTGGATCAGGTTCACATGCTTCTTTATCTCTCCGAGCTGGGACGCCATATAATGGGCTACTGCAAAAGAACTCCGCATACCGAGGACATAAATATTTTTTGCGCCGGAAATAATCTCAATGGCTTTTCGCAAATCCTCATCCCGCTGTACTTCCAGCGTCATTCGGATATTTTTCATATCATTTTCAAAGGATTCTCTCAGCAAATGATTATCTGAAATCGCCGGCATATCCGCCAGCCGTCCAGGCAAAGACTCTTTTTGTTTTAATTCAGACTGAATATCTCTCTGCATTTCAGAAAAACCTTTATATCCCAATACTCTTGAAAAACGGATGATCGTCGTCGTACTGACATCTATTTTCTCTGCGAGACTCTCCAGCGTACTAAAAGCAAACTCTGTCATATGATCTGTTAGATAGTTAGCCGTCAGCTTCTGGGAATGGGTAAAAGAATCGAAATGCTGATTGAGATTTGTTAAAAAATCCGACATCTCCTATATCCCCCTCTCAGGTATATTTTAAATTGTATCATTTAATACATGGAGTGTCAATTTGCCATTGCAATAAAAAGGGCGCCGCAAAACCATTCAATTCCAATGATTTTACGACACCCAAACAGGTATTAGTTTTCTTTGACATTTTTGTGATAAATGTACCACAGGCCCTTTAAAAGTAAATCCGGGTCATAAATGATTCTCTTTCGGCAAAATGGGACGATCACGCCGGCAACGCCGCCCGTCGCCAGTATCGTTATCTCGCCGCCAAGCTCCGTTTCCAGACGCTCGATCAAGCCGTCCACCATCGCTGCGTTTCCGTAGATCAAACCGCTCTGCATACTCTCAATCGTATTTTTCCCTATCATATGCTTCGGTTTTTCAAAACGTATGTAAGGCAATTGGGAGGTGCGCTCCGTCAAAGCATCCTGGGAAATTTTTATTCCCGGCATGATCAGCGTTCCAAGATAGGAACGTCTCTCATCCACCACGGAACAGGTCGTTGCCGTCCCCATATCAAATATGGCGATCTTTCCCGAATGTTCCTCCGTAGCCGCCACGGCATCCACTACCAGATCTGACCCAAGACTGGCCGGATGATCTGTCGCAATACGGATGCCGGTACGAATACCATGACCTACGACCAATGGCGTCAGCCCGGTCATCAGGCTCATTCCTTCCCGGACCACGTCGGTCAGTCCGGGAACGACCGAAGATATGATGATTCCCTGAACACCTTCCAGTGTCACATGGTAAATTTCCAGAAGGGTCTTTAATTCAATCATAAACTCTTCTTTTGTCTTCTGACGGTCACTTCGTATTCTCCCGGAAAAGCAGACTTTCCGTTCTTCATCCATCAAGCCGATGACAATATTGGAATTTCCGATATCCACTGCTGCAATCACAGGGCATTCCCTCCTTTTCAGCTATTCTTCGCTTCCAGCAAGGTTTTCAGCGCATCGAGAAGCTTATCGGCCGCCGCCTCTTTCGAAAGCATCGGCAAATCCTCCACTCCCTTATCAGAAATAAGGCTGAGATGATTCGTATCTGTTCCAAATCCGGCCCCATCCTCTTTCAGACAGTTGGCCGCGATCATATCCGCGTTTTTCTTATGAAGCTTGGCCGCAGAATTTTCCAGCACATTCCGGGTTTCCATGGAAAAACCGCAGAGTACCTGATTTTCTTTTTTATGCTGTCCGAGCCATGCGAGAATGTCCCGGGTCCGATTCAGAATCAGAGACATGTCGCCGTCTTTTTTCTTAATCTTATCTTCCGCCGTCTGCACCGGCGTATAATCTGCCACCGCAGCCGCTTTGATAAGGATATCCTGACTTTCCCACCGTTCCTTTACGGCCTCAAACATATCCGCCGCACGGACTACAGGAATAACCCTGACAAAAGGCGGAGGCGTCAGCGCTGTCGGCCCGCTGACCAGAGTCACTTCGGCGCCCCGGAGCATGGCCTGACGGGCGATGGCATAGCCCATCTTTCCCGTGGAATGATTCGTCAGATATCTGACCGGATCCAACGGCTCCTGGGTCGGTCCGGCGGTCACCAAAATTTTTCGCCCCGCCAGATCCTTTTCACAGGCAATCTCCCGGATGATATAGTCAAAAAGCACATCTTCCGACGGCATTTTTCCGTCCCCCGTCGTACCGCAGGCCAAATGCCCGTTTTCCGGCGGAATAATGATCTTACCGTACCTGGCCAGACGGACCAGATTGTCCTGAACCACCGAATTATGGAACATATTCACATTCATAGCCGGCGAAACAATGACCGGACAGGTCATGGCCAGCGCCGTCGTACTGAGCATATCATCGGCAATGCCGGAAGCCATCTTGGCAACGATATTGGCGGAAGCCGGAGCCACGAGCATCACGTCGGCCCGGCTGGCCAGAGACACATGGGCAATGTTAAACTGAAAATTCCGGTCAAAGGTATCCACCATGCATTTGTTGCCCGTTAAAGACTCAAAGGTCGTCGGATGGATAAAATTCGTCGCATTTCTGCTCATGATCACATGAACATCCGCATGCTGCTTTACGAGACGGCTGGTCAGTCCCGCAATCTTATAAGCCGCAATACTTCCGGTCACACCGAGTACGACCGTCTTTCCTTTCAGCATTTATTCCACCTCATCCATTTCCGACAAAAGTCCGTGTTTTTCATAACGGGTGATCCGTTTTACCTTATTCTCGTCATCTACAAAAACAACCTTTGGCGCATATTCCGACATTTCCTCCGGCGACATACCGGCGTAACACATGATAATAATTTTATCACCCACCTGTACCATCCGGGCCGCCGCACCGTTCAGGCAGATCATACCGCTGTTCCGTTCTCCGGCAATGACATAGGTCTCAAACCGCTGTCCATTATTAACATCTACAATCTGCACCTGCTCATACTCGCAAATACCTGAAGCTTCCATCAACGCTTCATCAATCGTAATACTTCCTACGTAATCCAGTTCGGCCTGAACCACCGTCGCCCGATGGATTTTTCCTTTTAGCATTGTCATTATCATATCCGTCTACTCCTGTATAAAATTATCTATCAATCGCGTTTTTCCGATAAATACGGCGACAGCCACCAAAATCGGGCAATCTACCCTATGATGGATCTCGATGGTATCCCATTTAACCATCTCCACATAGTCGATGCGGGCCAGCGGCTCTTCAGAAATCATCCGTTTCATTTCATCGAGTATCTTTTCACCGTCCTTTTCTCCGGATTGAACCATCGCTTTTCCCGCCCGGATCGCCCGGCTTAAAACCAGGGCTGCCTTCCGTTCTTCCGAAGATAAGTAAGTATTTCTGGAACTTTTTGCCAGACCGTCTGCTTCACGGATGATCGGGCAGCCGACAACTTCCACATTCATATTCAGATCCCGGACCATCCGTCGGATCACCGCCAACTGCTGGGCGTCCTTTTCACCGAAGTAAGCTCTGTCCGGCGTGGCAATATTAAACAACTTATTGACAACGGTACATACGCCCCGGAAATGGATCGGACGGCTTTTTCCGCAAAGTTCTGCGGTCACACCGCTCATATTCACATAAGTCGTAAAATCTTCCGCATACATTTCAGAAACTTCCGGCGCAAAGATCAACGCTGCCCCGGCCTCTTCACAGAGAAT
Organism: uncultured Lachnospiraceae bacterium; assembly: GCA_958426095.1. Classification (GTDB taxonomy): domain Bacteria; phylum Bacillota; class Clostridia; order Lachnospirales; family Lachnospiraceae; genus Frisingicoccus. Next base: position 6,889 of record CATZYB010000020.1, on the reverse strand, counting down.
GCTGTCCGCATTTAAATCTCTCGGATAGCTCTCTAAATCCTCGGTTGGTCCAAACTGAGTCGGATTGACAAAAACGCTGACAACGACCTTGTCATTTTCCTTTACCGCACGTTCGATCAGACTTTTATGGCCTTCATGAAGATATCCCATCGTCGGCACCAGACCGACGCTGAAACCTTCTTTTTTCCATGCTCTGACCTGCGCTTTCACGCCGGCCACTGTCTTTTCTATCTGCATCACAGCCGCCTCCTAATATAATTTCTCGATCACTTCATTTGCCATGCCGTATCCGTGTTCAGCGGATGGGAAAACACCTTCGCCGACTTCGTCAATATAACTCTTAAACGCACTTTTCATAGCTTCACCGATATTGGCATAACGTTTTACAAATTTCGGTGTAAAATCAGAGAACATGCCGAGCATATCCTGATATACAAGAATCTGGCCGTCACAGCCGACGCCCGCGCCGATACCGATCGTCGGCACGTCAACTGCCTCCGTAACCATCTTTGCCAAAGCCGACGGTACGCATTCCAAAACCATAGCAAAAACTCCGGCTTCAGCGATGGCTTTTGCATCATCTAAAAGTTTCTGCGCTGCCGCCTCATCTTTACCCTGTACCTTATATCCACCAAAAGCATTGATAGACTGAGGTGTCAGTCCCAAATGACCCATGACCGGAATTCCTGCCTGAACAATGGCTTTAATCTGAGGAACAACTTCAATACCGCCTTCCAGTTTGACCGCATTGGCCCGGCCTTCTTTCATCAGACGGCCCGCATTATTTAATGCATCATAAACCGATCCCTGGTAGGACATGAACGGCATATCCACAACAACAAGGGCATTCTTTGCGCCTCTGGATACGGCTGCGCCGTGATGGATCATATCTTCCATAGTTACAGAGATCGTATCCTCATAACCGAGGATGACATTTCCAAGAGAATCTCCTACAAGAATACCGTTAATTCCGGCAGCATCCAGAAGACTTGCTGTCGAATAGTCATAGGCTGTCAGCATGGACAGCTTCTTTCCAGCTTCCTTTGCTTTCTTAAAGGTTGCAACTGTGTTTTTCATTTTACTTCTCCATTCCTTTCAAATATTGGGGATAAACTTCTGTAATCCCGTTCCGGATGTTTCCGTTTTGCGATATCCGCCAACACTTCGGACAATCGTATATAAATTTCCTTTTCTTCCGGAGGCAGCACATTTAAATGCTTTTGAATCGTCTTTGCATCTGCCCGCTCCACCGGTCCTGTTAAAGCCGACGCTGTCCCCACACTGGCTACCGACTGGCAATTATGGAGAAATAAAGGCCTTAGAGCCGCTTCGCCGCTTTCTCTGTCAAAGCCGCAGTTCATCAATAGATTGACCCCTTCTTCAAACAGTCCGATAACCAGATTGCTGGCAAATACAGCAGCGCCGTGATAAAGCGCCTTCTGCTCAGCTTTGATAATACGCACCGGATTTCCCAGATTTTCAAAAAAATCCTTCCAGAAATCAATATGCGCTTCCGCTCCTTCAATTGTAAAATACGCTTGAGAAATTTCCTGATACGATTGCGACTTGCTGTGAACCGCAAACAAAGGATGGATAGAATAACCAAATGCTCCCATCTGGTCAATCTCAGAAAATACGGCGCTTGTCTCTACGCCGCTACAGTGACAAATAAACTTGCCTGTCAAAGAATATCGTTTTATAGAATTCCATACATCTTCGATGGCCCCGTCGGGAACCGTCAAAAAGAGAGCATCACTAGACCCTATCAATTCTTCAAGTGTCTCGTAATACTTCGTATGTGTAAAAATAGATGCCTGTCTGGCCGACTCTTCACTTCTGCTATAGTATCCGGATACACACACGTTGCGTTCCGACATGTATTTTCCCAGAGTAAAGCCAACTTTTCCTGCACCAACAAATCCTATTCTCATCCCGATCACCTTCTTTCAAAAGGTGATGCTCCCACGGAATCCCATTCGCTCACGATATAAGTTCCATTACGGATTCAAAGACTTAAATCCAGGATCTGCAAACAAGTTTAGTCAAAAGGCGCTCAAAGAGCGCGTCACGGTATAGTTTCCTGAGGAATACTATCCGCAACCATTATAACATATTTTGATTTCGTGTAAAGCCAAAATTTAACTGCCGACATCAATTATTTCCCACACTGTCGATGGTCTGCTGGATAATGTTTCGGATCATATCTTCGCTGAGACTTCCCGCCACATAGCCATAAACATTGCCCTCTGTATCGATCATAAATGTGGTAGGGAAGGCCTGGATTCCATAAGCTGCAAAAATACTTCCGTCTAAGTCCATCGCCACCGGATAGGTATAGCCGTTTTCTGATAAAAAGGCTTCCACCTCTTCCTGAGTCACATCGCTGTTATTCGGCCGTTCTTCGGTTTTCGGATTGGCCACCCCAAGAATAATGACATCGCCGCTGTTGCTTCCATAGTCTTCATAAATCTGCTGGATATAGGGCATTTCCATTCGGCATGGACCGCACCATGTGGCCCAGAAATTTAAAAAGACGGTTTTCCCCTTATATTCGGAAAGGGTGTGGGTATTGCCAAACTGGTCTGTCAGCGTAAAATCCGGCGCAGCCACCGTCTGCTTTCCATCGGCATCTGACTCTTCGGTACTCCCCGCGGACTGCTTAGCCCCGGCTGTCTCCGGCATTGAAGCTTCGGCGTTTTCCCCGGACTGCTCCGTCCCGGCCGTCTCACCGGAGGCTGCAGAGCCTGTCCCGCCCAAACCGAAACTTGACAGATATCCGGTCAGTCCGTTCATCCATCCGGTCATGGTCATCACACCCATGAGAATCAATAAAATACCGCCGATTTTGACCGTATATTGAATGACCTGACGTTTTCGGTTAAATAAGTCCAATGCGGCCCCGGCAAAAATACCCACGACAAGAAAAGGCAGAACGAAGCCTGCCATATAAACGCCAATCAGCGCAAAACCTGCCGTCGCTGTCGATGCCGAAGACGCCATCAACAACACACTGGCCAGCACCGGGCCGACGCAGGGCGTCCAGGCAAAGCTGAAGGTGAAGCCCAGAAGCAGGGCCATCAGCGGTCCAAAGGTTTTCCCTTCCACAGAGAAGGGCAGCCGACGGGTTTGTTCCATCGACTGGGATTTTCCAAAAAAGCCTAACTGATAAAGTCCAAACCCGATCATGATCAATCCACCGATCCGGGTAAACCAGACCTTATTACCGCTGAAAAACCTGCCGATCGCCGTAAATCCAAGTCCCAGCAAAATAAAGGCAAAACCAATGCCTAAAATAAAGAAAAGCGTATGAATCAGCACTTTTTTTCTCGGAAAAGAAACTATTCCATTATCATCCGTCCGGTACATGCCGCCGGCCAGATAACAGATATATAACGGCACAAGCGGCAGAATAAACGGTGAGAAAAAGCTCAGTAACCCCTGTATAAACACTGTAATTAAAGGTATTCCGGTTTCAATACTTAAATTCATAAAACTCCTCTCCGTTTGTCCTGGCCCTACTGGCCATCTCTATAAACAATCTTTCCGTCACAAATTGTATATTTGACCTTACCCTGCAAGATTTCTCCGATAAACGGAGAATTGGACGCTTTCGACTTAAAATGTTCTCCCACGGTCCAGGTCTCATTTTCATCAAAAACAACCAGATCGGCCTTGCCGCCCACAGCCACATAGCCCGCATCCAGATGGTAAAGATTTGCCGGATTCGTTGTCAGCTTCTCAAGGAAATGGGAAAGACTTAAATATTCCGGTTTCACCAAATTCGTAATACCAAGGGCCAGCGCCGTTTCCAAACCGATCATTCCGCTCGGTGCAGACTTCATATCCTTCGCCTTTTCCTCCGAACTGTGAGGCGCATGGTCTGTCGCGATAAAATCAATGGTATCATCCATTAATCCCTGAATAATCGCCTGACGGTCTTCCTCGGTACGAATCGGCGGATTGACTTTGGCAAGAGTTCCCCGGGCCAAAACAGCCTCCTCCGTCAGTGAAAAATGCTGCGGCGTCGCTTCGGCATGGATATTTTTTCCAAGGGCTTTCATAGCACGAACAATGGCTACCGACGTGCCGCTGCTGATATGCTGGATATCGATAGACGCACCTGTGCTTAAGGCCAATGCACAGTCTCTGGCCACCAGGACATCTTCAGCCACTGCCGGAGCTCCTGCCACGCCTACAGCCGTGGATACCGGACCCTGATTAACGCCAAAGCTTCCGATAAGGGCTGGGTCCTCTTCATGAAAGCTTAACGGAACATCCAGCGCCTTCGCCATCTTCATGGCCTCCATGACCACCGCCGTATCCTTGATCGGCACGCCGTCGTCGGTAAAACCGACAGCCCCAAGCGCTTTCAAACCAATCATATCGGTCAGCTCCGTGCCGCCAAATCCTTTCGTAATAGCCGCCGTATTCAATACATGAACCGGCATTTCCGCTGCCCGTTCCCGAAGATAGGTCAACGTTTCTTCATTGTCTACCACCGGTTTTGTATTGGCCATACAGATCACCGTCGTGTAACCTCCGGCTGCGGCCGCGGCCGCACCGGTCGCCACATCTTCTTTATAAGTAAATCCCGGTTCTCTGAAATGCACATGAACATCGATCAGTCCCGGGGCTACGACCATTCCAGCCGCATCGATAATTTCATCCTCTTCCCGGTGTTTTTGCTCTGCACCGCCCGGCGGAGTAATTCCGGCGATCCGCTCTCTCTCAATACAAATATCACACACTTTATCGGTCTGACTTTTTGGGTCCACTAAACGCCCGTTTTTAATCCATAACATTCCTGGTCCTCCTATATTTCTTTTAATATTCTTTCCATTTATCAAGACAATCTTTCACGTCTTTATATTTCCTGTTTCGGATTTTTACAGCTTCTTCGCCCTTTCCGTTACTGTAATCATAAAAGCCCCGGCCATTTTTCACACCATAGTGCCCCTGTTCGTACAAATCCCGAATCTGCTTTTGGGGTTCCTTTGCATCACATAAATCTTCATTTAAGTATTCGGAAATATGATAAAACGTATCAAGGCCGCCGAAATCTGCCACTTCAAAAGGCCCATAGGCCGCATACCGGAAACCGAGACCATATTTCATCACTGCATCCACATCTTCCACCGATGCGATTCCTTTTTCCACAATATCCATACATTCTCTCAAAACAGCAAACTGAATCCGATTGGCAATAAAGCCCGGAACGTCCTTCCGACAGATAACCGGCTTCTTTCCGATGGCCCTGGCCAGATTATAAACCCTGTCCACACAGCTTTGCTTTGTTTCATCATTGCGTATAATCTCTATTAAAGGAATTAAATTGGACGGGTTAAACCAGTGCATTCCGAGAAAACGTTCTTTGCCTTGTACCCGCTCGCAAATCCGGTTCATGGACAATCCCGACGTATTCGTCGCCAGAATCGTTTCCGGCCGGACAATTTTCGACAGCCGTTCAAAAAATTCCTGTTTCACCGCCAAATCTTCCACAATAGATTCAATAATGATATCACATTCCCCTAAATCCTCCAACCGGGTCGTATAATAAAGGGGAATATCTTCCTTCAAAGTAATTATTCCCTTTGCCCGTTCAATGGATGCGTCGGTTCTCCCGTAAATCCGTGTCTCATAGCCTTTCTCCGCAAAAATCTGGGCCATTGTAGCGCCCATCAGACCTGTTCCGCAAATTCCAATCCTATGTTCCATCTAATCACGACCTTTCAAATTTAATAACAGGATGGATACAAAGATTGCGGCAATACCGGCTGTCCCCATCCATGTAAACCCTTCCTTTAATATAAAAATACTGAGCAGCGTAGCGACCATCGGCTCCACAAAGGCCATAACCGCCGCCTTTCCCGGCTCCGTGCGCTGAAGCCCCATCGTATAAAAAATATATGGTAATAATGTCGAAAAAATTCCAATACCCACAATATTAATAAACACCGCCGGTTCTGTTGAAACCCGAAGGATTTCACTCATATTCATAAAGGGCAGCAGACTGACAGCGGCAACAAGAAAAGTATAGGCTGTCACCGTTACCGTACCGTATTTTTTCAATGCGATGTGCCCGAAAATCGAATACAGGGCATAACAGAATCCGGAAGCAATTCCCGTAAAAATGCCGAATGCCGGAACAGCGCTTCCCACGCCGTTAAAAATTCCCGTCGTGCAGGCACAGCCAAACAGCGCAATGACAAGGGCCGCCGCGACAATATTTCTTAAAAAAGCGATTTGCACAGAATTATACCCGGCCTCTGACAAATGGTTTGAAAAAAATCCGATAAAGCCCCAGCATACGCCAGCTGTCAAAACAAAAACGCTTCCGAGCCAGCTGTTTTTATCCTTCACTTTCTCCGTCATTCCATTATACCTCTTCCTCATACTGGGCCAGTATACCACACAGGAATTCCCGATATTCCTTCGCCACACTTTCCGGCGATAAAATCCGCACCCCGGCGCCAAGACCGGACAGCCAGCCAAAAAACGGATGACTGACAACCACCCGGACCCGGATATCAAAGTGGGCTTTATCTACCGGCCTTATCGACAAATCCTTTCCAAACCGGTCAAGAACAACTCCGACCAATCGATTTTCAAAGCGGATTTTCACATCCTGCTCTTCTCCGCCAAACATACCGAAAATCTTTTTTGAAAACACGGCCGTATCAAAATTGTCAAAATGCTCCCGTCCAAGCCTCGGTTCTTTTGTCATTTCAATATTCAGCATTTTGTCCACCCGATAATGTTTGACAATACCTGCTTCCTCATCAAATCCAAGCAGATAATAATTCTCATCGTCCCAGGTCAACACCCATGGACTGATACAATAAAATGCCCCGTCCTTTCTCAGCCGCATTTCCTTCGGCACCGCCCACTC
>CATZYB010000019.1 GCA_958426095.1 uncultured Lachnospiraceae bacterium | reverse complement strand
TTCTGTACAGGGAAGCAATGGAATGACGGCGGATGGATGGCAGTTTGTGGGCTGGGCCCTAGATGCGGGGAACGGCGTTTATACGGCCGGCGAAAAGATTTATTCCGATGTTTCCATCCATGGAATCCCCGTGGAAACCCAGGCGCCGATGACCGATGGCGGACTGATCTTATATGGACGTTGGATTCCGGTATATTCGGTGAATTATGACGGCAATACGAACACAGGCGGCACTCTCCCAAAGGATACGGACGGTACGGTCAGAGAGGGAAGCAATATTTATTATTCCGGCGATGAAGTTACGGTCAAAGAACCGGGTAATCTGGAAAAAGTGGATACGGACGGCACACGTTATGTATTTGACGGATGGTCGCTGAATCAGGACGGTTCAGGTACCCGTTTAAAATCCGGAGATAAAGTTAAAGTGGCGGAAGCCGATGTGACTTTCTATGCCCAGTGGCGTGTGGTAGGTACGGATAAATATGCAGTGACTTATATTGCATCGATTCCGAAGGACACCCTCCTGACTGGCGAACTGCCGCAGGATAAGGAAAAATATGAAGAAGGCACCATTGTCAAAGTGAAAGACCAGGGAAGTATGGCTATTGAGCATTATCGTTTTGCGGGCTGGTCACTGGTTTCCAGGGAAGATGCTCTTTATCAGTCCGGGGAAGAAATCTTCGGAACAAAGGACATCGGGAAAACCGTGACCGGGACAGAGACGGCGATGAAGGATCAGGGACTTACTTTCTACAGCCGTTGGATTCCTTTGTATCAGGTGACCTATCATGCCAATGGCAATAAGGTGGAAAACCTTCCGGAGGACACAAATGAATATGAAGCCGGAGAGATGGTGAACATTCTTGACGGTGAAAAGATGAAGCGGGAAGGTTATCAGTTCCTTGGATGGAATACAAAAATGGATGGCAGCGGCGAAAGCTATGATTCCGGGTTGAAATTCAATATGCCGGAGGAAAATATTGAGCTTTATGCCCAGTGGCAGAAGCTCCCGGAGCCGGAGACTTTGCCGGATGAAACGAAAAATCCGGAGGAACCGGGAAATAGCGGCGCATGGCCTCTGGTTGTTCTTGCCATCATTGGCGTGGCGTGTATTGCTGCTTATGTAATCTATCAATGGATGAGTCATCGGAAGCACTAGAAGGGGAACGGCTATGGAAAAAATAAATGAAGAAGTTGTCCGGGAAATCGTCAAAAAAGTATTAAATGAAATGCTTGCGGCCGATGGGTTTGTTAAAGAAGGGGATTCCAGCGGGATTTTGAGGATAAAGACCGATACGGTCAGGTGCGAACCTTTCAGCGATACGCCGGGAGTTTATCTGAAAGATATTGTCTCGCTGGAGGAAGCTCCGAGAATGGGCGCAGGCATTATGGAGCTGGATCATACAAGTTTTGAATGGACATTGACTTATGACGAATACGATATGGTGATCTCAGGTGTTTTAGAGATTGAAATTGACGGGCGTATAGTTACAGGATATCCTGGAGATATTATCTATATACCAAAGGGAAGTCATATTCATTTTCAGACGCCGTCAAAAGCCAGATATGCATATTTTGTGTATCCGGCCGACTGGCAGAGCCAGGGATGAGATTTTTTGCATATGAAACCTTCTGTTTGTGCATACTAAGCAAAAACAGGAGGTTTTTTATGATGATGAAGGAAATTCAGGAAATCAAGGGCAGAGAAGTGTTGGATTCAAGAGGCAATCCGACAGTCGAGGTGGAAGTCGTTTTACGCCATGGTATCACCGGAAGAGCCATTGTTCCTTCCGGGGCATCCACGGGGATTTATGAGGCCTTGGAGCTGCGGGATGGCGATAAGAAACGTTATGGGGGCAAAGGCGTAAAAAAGGCGGTAAAGCATGTTAATGAAGATATTGCCAAAGCGCTTCACGGAATGGATGTGACAAAGCAGCAGGAAATTGACGAAAAACTTTTGGAGCTTGACGGAACAGAAGCAAAGAAAAATCTGGGGGCCAATGCGATTCTGGGAGTTTCTTTGGCCTGCGCCAGAGCCGGTGCCGCATTCTACCATATGCCTTTATACCGGTATATCGGCGGTGCGGCCGGAACCCTCTTACCCATGCCTATGATGAATATTTTAAATGGCGGCGCCCATGCGGATAACGGCATCGATTTTCAGGAATTTATGATCGTGCCGACGGGAGCAAAATGTTTTGCTGAAGCGCTTCGGATGGGAAGTGAAGTGTTCCATGCGTTAAAGGGCGTTTTGGGAGGAATGGGTTTAAATACAGCCGTGGGCGACGAGGGTGGATTTGCACCGGATCTGGCCAGTAATGAGGATGGACTTAAGGTGATCATGGAAGCCATTGAAAAAGCCGGATATGAGCCGGGAAAAGACGTTTGTCTGGCTTTGGATGTGGCCAGCAGTGAATTTTATAAGGATGGCAATTATATTCTCTATGGTGAAAACAATAAAATTTTTGACAGTCAGGGAATCGGAGAGTATTATGAAACGCTTGTCAGTAAATATCCGATCGTGTCTATTGAAGATGGCTGCGATCAGGATGACTGGGACGGCTGGAAGAATCTGACGGCCCGTCTCGGACAGAAAATCCAGTTGGTGGGCGATGATTTCTTTGTGACCAATACACGGAGACTTCAGGAGGGGATTGCACAGAAAGCGGCCAATGCGATCCTTATTAAGCCAAACCAGATTGGTACGCTGACAGAGACGATACAGGCGGTCCAGATGGCGGAAAATGCCGGATATGGCGCCATTATGTCCCATCGTTCCGGTGAAAGCGAGGATACAACCATTGCGGATCTGGCCGTCGGATTGAATTGCGGGCAGATCAAAACCGGCTCCTTGTCCCGAACGGACCGGCTTGCAAAATACAATCAGCTTTTAAGAATTGAAGAAGAGCTTTTAAAAGGCGCAAGATTTGAAAATCCTTTTATTGACAAAATAAGATGAAGTCACTATAATAAGTAAGCAAGCGGGCACTTTGCTCCGGCGAAGTGTCCGGCTTTAAAACATAAGGGAAGGTGCAGGTATGGAACAAAAGAGAGTTTTTTCACTGTTGGTGGATAATACTTCCAGTGTTTTAAGCCGTGTATCAGGACTCTTTACCCGCAGAGGATACAATATTCACAGTATTTCCGCCGGTGTGACGATGGATCCGAGATTTACCCGGATCACAGTTGTTGTTGACGGGGATGATTTGATTTTTGAACAGATTGAGAAGCAGATGCGCAAGATGGTGGATGTACTCGATGTCAAAACGCTGAAGGAAGGCGTTTCTGTCTGCCGTGAATTGATTATGATCAAGATTCGGGCAAATGCGGAAGAACGTCAGGCGATTCTGTCAGTGGTTGATATTTTCCGGGCAAAGGTCGTGGATGTGGGTATTGATTCTATGATTATTGAACTGACAGGAAATCAATCAAAATTAGATGCGTTTATCCGTTTGGTCAGCGATTACGAAGTCCTTGAACTGGCCCGAACCGGTGTGACCGGTTTATCCAGAGGTATGGATGACGTAAAATATTTATAGCTCCATAATAATATTCCGTCTGATGCACGAAAAGGTGTACAGCTCTGTATTATTAGAAGATACATATTTAAAAAGATTAACAGTAGGAGGAAGTTAAAATGGCTAAGATTTTTTATCAGGAAGACTGTAACCTGTCTCTCTTAGAGGGAAAGACAATTGCAATTATCGGTTACGGCAGCCAGGGACATGCACACGCTTTGAACTTAAAAGAGTCAGGCTGTCATGTTATCATCGGACTTTATGAAGGAAGCAGATCATGGGCAAAAGCAGAAGCTCAGGGATTTGAAGTGTTTACAGCAGCAGAAGCTGCAAAACAGGCAGATATCATCATGATTCTTATCAATGATGAGTTACAGGCTGATATGTACAAGAGAGATATCGAACCAAACCTTGAAGAAGGAAATATGTTAATGTTCGCTCATGGTTTCAATATTCATTTCGGATGTATCGTACCTCCAAAATATGTTGATGTTACAATGATCGCTCCAAAGGCTCCAGGCCATACAGTAAGAAGCGAGTTCCAGGAAGGTAAAGGAACACCTTGTCTTATTGCTGTATATCAGGATTACACTGGCAAGGCTCAGGAAATGGCTCTGGCTTACTCTCTGGGTATCGGCGGTGCAAGAGCCGGCGTTCTTGAAACAACCTTCAAGACAGAAACAGAAACAGACCTCTTTGGTGAACAGGCCGTTCTCTGCGGCGGTGTTTGCGCGTTAATGCAGGCTGGTTTTGAAACATTAGTTGAAGCTGGTTATGACCCAAGAAATGCTTACTTTGAATGTATCCATGAGATGAAGCTGATCGTAGACCTGATCTATCAGAGTGGTTTTGCCGGAATGAGATATTCCATCTCCAACACGGCAGAATACGGCGATTATATCACAGGGCCGAAGATCGTTACAGAGGATACAAAGAAAGCTATGAAGAAGATACTTGCAGATATCCAGGATGGTACATTTGCAAAAGACTTCCTGTTAGATATGTCTCCGGCAGGACGTCAGGTTCACTTCAAAGCTATGCGTGCTAAAGCAGCAGCTCATCCATCTGAAATTATCGGAGAAGAGATCCGTAAACTGTACAGCTGGAATGGCGAAGGAAAATTAATTGATAATTAATTTTAATACTTGACAAAAATACATCATCACGTTAGAATCTGTATCATAACATATGACTGACGGATTTAGTGGAAGAACCACATGAAGTATGTTTGTATATTAAGCCGACCGTCTGGGCAACAGCCCAGGCAGTCGGCTGTTTTTTTGTGATAAAATCGAGCGTTAAAAGGAGGTTTTGATAATGACACTCGGACGAATCCATTCTATTGAATCTATGGCTCTGGTCGATGGACCGGGCGTTCGTTCTGTTGTTTTTTTACAAGGCTGCCGTCTTCGATGTCAGTATTGCCATAATCCGGATACATGGTCCATGACAGGAAATAATGTTCAGGAAATGTCGGCGGAAGCATTGGTGAATCGACTGTCACGTTTTAAGCCCTATTATGGAAATAAGGGCGGCGTGACCTTTTCCGGCGGGGAACCCTTGCTTCAAAAGGATTTTCTGAAGGAAGTCTTACCAATGTGCAAGACGGCCGGTATACATACCTGTCTGGATACGGCGGGCTGTGGCATGGGAGATTATGAGGATATACTTGCGTTTACAGATTTGGTTCTTCTGGATATTAAACATTATACCCGTGAGGGTTATCAGCTTGTGACCGGGCAGACGCCGGATGAGTCGCTTGCTTTTTTGGAAACGGCCCAGAGGATGAATATTCCCCTCTGGATTCGCCATGTAGTCGTTCCGGGACTTACCGATGGGGATGAGCACATGGAAGGGCTGCAAAACTATTTACAGACGTTAAAACATGTGGAGCGGGTGGAACTGCTTCCCTATCATGTACTTGGCGTTCATAAATACAAAACACTTGGAATTCCTTATCCATTAGAAGGCATAGAACCAATGGAACCTCAGAAACTCTCAGGCTGGCAGACACTTATTAATAATCATCTGAACTAATCTTTAAGAAGAGGAGAGAAAAAATGAGTATTGATGTGAACTGCACTGCATGGAAAGGTTTTAAGACGGGCGAATGGCGTCATCTGGTGAATGTACGCAATTTCATTCAGAAAAATTATACACCATATGAAGGCGATGAAGGATTTCTTGCACCGATTTCAGAGCGGACAGAGAAAGTCTGGTCCAAGGCCAGTGACCTGATCGTTGAAGAATTAAAAAAAGGCATTATCGATGTAGAGACTAATGTGGTTTCAGGTATCGATAACTTTGCACCGGGATATATTGATAAAGAAAATGAAGTCATTGTGGGGCTTCAGACAGATGCGCCGCTGAAACGGATTGTCAATCTTTTCGGCGGTATGCGTATGGCGACTTCAGCCCTGGAACAGTATGGCTATAAACTGAATCCGGAGATTGAACATCATTTCCGGCTTTATCGAAGAACCCACAATGACGGCGTTTTTGATGCTTATCCGGAACGGACCCGTCTGGCCAGACATGCCGGTCTTCTTACCGGTCTTCCGGATGCTTATGGCCGGGGACGTATTGTCGGAGATTATCGCCGGGTGCCCCTTTACGGTACGGATTTCCTTATGGAGGAGAAGAAAAAAGATTTAATTATGATTGACGGACCGATGACTGATGAACGTATCCGTCTGCGGGAAGAGGTTCAGATGCAGATCCGTGCGTTGGAAGAAATGTGCAGTATGGCCTCAAAATACGGCTGTGATATTTCCCGGCCTGCAGAAAACGCGAGAGAAGCCGTACAGAATCTTTACATGGCTTATTTGGCAGGAATCAAGGAAAACAATGGCGCTGCAATTTCATTGGGCCGTACGGCTACGTTTTTGGATATTTATATTCAGAGAGATATTGAGAATGGTGTTCTTGATGAACAGGGGGCTCAGGAACTGATCGATCAGTTTATCATCAAGCTTCGTCTGGCACGTCATCTTCGGACACCGGAATACAACGAGCTTTTCGGCGGCGATCCGACATGGGTAACGGAAGCTCTGGGAGGTATGGGCATTGACGGACGTACACTTGTAACAAAAAATACCTTCCGTTATCTGCACAGCCTTACAAATCTCGGATCCGCGCCGGAACCGAACATGACTGTACTCTGGAGCCAGAATCTTCCTCAGGCATTTAAGGACTATTGTGCAAAAATGAGTATTGGTACAGATTCCATCCAGTATGAAAATGATGACCTGATGCGGCCGATGTATGGCGATGATTACTGTATTTCCTGCTGTGTTTCCGCTATGGCTGTCGGAAAGCAGATGCAGTTATTCGGCGCCCGGGCCAATCTGGCCAAGAGTCTTCTTCTCGCCATCAACGGCGGCGTGGACGAGAAAAAGGGAACCCATGTCATTCCGAATATTGAACATGATATGGATGAGGTGCTGGAATACTCTAAGGTCTTGACGAATTATAAAAAGGTTTTGGCTTACGTGGCTGAACTTTATGTGGATACGATTAATATTATCCACTACATGCACGATAAATATGCTTACGAGTCCAGCCAGATGGCATTGCACGATACACTGGTTGAGCGAATTGCGGCTTTTGGTATTGCCGGACTTTCCATTGCGGCGGATTCTCTGTCTGCCATTAAGTTTGCAAAAGTGCGTCCGATCCGAAATGAGCAGGGCATCGCGATTGATTTTGAAGTAGAAGGAGACTTTCCGAAGTACGGAAATGATGATGACCGGGTGGATGATATTGCAGTGGAAATTGTATCCTATTTCTCGGCAGAGCTTAAAAAACATCCGTTGTACCGGAATGGCATTCACACCCTTTCTGCATTGACCATTACAAGTAATGTTATGTACGGAAAGAAAACCGGGGCTACGCCGGATGGCCGTAAAGCCGGAGAACCATTTGCACCGGGAGCTAATCCGATGCACGGAAGAGATATGAACGGAGCCCTGGCTTCGCTGAATTCAGTAGCCAAGATCCCGTACCGGGCTGTGTGCCAGGATGGCGTTTCCAATACCTTCTCCATTGTGCCGAAGGCTCTTGGAAAATCTGAAGATGAACGGATGGCAAATCTGGTGTCCATTTTAAATGGGTACTTTCTCCAAGGGGCGCATCACCTGAATGTCAACGTTATGAACCGGGAAATTTTGATGGATGCCATGGACCATCCGGAAAAATATCCGACACTGACGATTCGCGTCTCCGGTTATGCGGTAAACTTCAACCGTCTCAGCCGGGAACAGCAGCAGGAAGTCATTAAGCGAACCTTCCACGAAAGTATGTAATATAAAAATTCAGAGGCAGTCTTACAAAGTTGTAAGATTGCCTATCTTTTTGTAAGGCGAATCGATGGCAGCAAGCTTTCCAAAGTTTTATACTTGTGTTAAAGATGAAAACAAGGAGGCGGCGGTCATGCGAATGATTTGGAAGAGTATAAAATTAGTGTTTTTTTGTAAGCTGTTAAAAATGCTGATGGGAATCGGCCTTCTGGGCCTTTCGGTTCTTATGTTTAAAGGTTATGCAGATTATAGAGAGGCGCTGGAAAAAAAGCCTCTGGCCCAGGCCATGGAAGAAATAGCGCAAAAACCATCCTCAGTTTCGTTAGAGCAGGTTCCCGATATATATAAACAGGCATTGCTTGCCGTCGAGGACCACAGATTTTATGAACATTCAGGCGTGGATGTAATTGCTACATGCAGAGCTTTAGTCAATGATCTTAAAGCTATGGATTTTGTGGAGGGAGGCAGTACGATTACTCAGCAGTTGGCGAAGAATATGTATTTCAGTCAGGAAAAGACGTTAAGCCGGAAGGCGGCAGAAATGTTCATGGCTTTGAAAATTGAACGGGAATACAGTAAAGATGAAATATTGGCTGCTTATATCAATAGCATTTATTATGGTGAGGGGTACTATTCCCTGAGAGAAGCCAGCCTGGGCTACTTTGGAAAAGAACCGGAGGATATGACAGATGATGAATGTACATTGCTTGTCGGTGTACCGAATGCCCCGTCAATATATGCGCCGACAGTCAGTATGGATATGGCACGAAAACGTCAGCAGCAGGTGTTAGGGCTTATGGAACAAAACGAGATGCTGGCAGAAGCCTATTAGCAGACTAAAACACAAAAGCGGAATCAATTAAAAATTGGTTCCGCTTTTAATAATTTGGCGAAACCTGTCGATGGATGATAATTGAAACCTAAAAGTTTGTTGTGCTAAAATAGGCATATCCGGAAGGCCTCTCTGGCTGACCGAAAAATTTTTATTCAAAGCTTTGTTCAAAGCAATATTTCAAAATGAATGAAGAAGCAAAAAGTAAATGAAGGAGGATATGCCTATGGCACAAAATTTAAGAGATATTTTTCCGATGATTCAAACGCAGGAAGAGGTACTGAAAACAATTTCTGAACATGAGGAATTACAAACCATCTTTCAATCATGGGATAAAAAACAGCAAAGTGAATTTCTGGATATTTGCACCGGCGTCCGAGGTGTTAAGCTTCTTTATGATGCTTTCTTTAAAGAAGTTATGAATCCTGAATATGCACCGCAGCGGCTGAATGATTTTTTATCCCAGATTCTAGAAGCACCTGTCAGAGTCCTTAATGTTCTTCCAAACGAATCTACTCGACTTACAGATGAACAATCGTTATTAATCATGGATATTATCGTTGAATTTGAAAATGGAGGAATAGCAAATATTGAGGTGCAAAAAATTGGCTATTTGTTTCCAGGGCAACGGAGTGCCTGCTATTCGGCAGATTTGTTATTGAGGCAATATAAGCGTTTACGAGATGAGAAAAAGAAGAAATTTAGTTACCGGGATATTCAGGACGTGTATACGATTGTTTTGTTTGAACGAAGTCCGAAGGAATTTAAATGTTTTCCGGGGATTTATCGGCATCATTTTGAGTTTAGATCAGACACAGGGATAGAGATTAGGATACCTCAGAAGTTTTTTTATCTGTCACTTGACATCTTCAAGAAAAAGCAGCAGAATGAAGGTGAAACTATACATAATAAGTTTGAGGCATGGTTGACATTTTTCTGTAGAGATGAACCGGAGATGATTTTAAAGCTCATTGAACAATATCCGGAATTTAAGGAATTGTATGCAGATATTTATGAGCTGTGCCGGAATGTGGAGGGAGTTATGCAGTTGTTTTCAAAAGAACTGTTAGAAATGGACCGGAATACAGTGAAGCTTATGATTGACGAAATGCAGGAAGAAATACAAAGGAAAGAAGAAGTGATTAAACAGCAGGATAACGAGTTAGAAATGATGAGGCAGCAAATTGCAGAATTACAAAGGAAATTAGTGGAGAAATAGCAAATGATTTACAAAAGAAAAAGACGGGCGGAATCAAATAAGTATGTTGGTTCCGCCCTTAATAATTTGGCGAAATCTGTCGATGAATGATAATTGAAACTCAAGAGTTTGTCGTGCTAAAATAGGCATATCCGGAAGGCCCCTCTGGCCGACCAAAAGATTTTTATTCAAAGCTTTGTTCAAAGCAATATTTCAAAATGAATGAAGAAGCAAAAAGTAAATGAAGGAGGGATAGAGTTACGCAGAGCATTTGAGACCCTTATATTTTTGGAAAGGAGAGAAGAATTATTGAGAAAATCAAGGCGTAATATTGTTAAATTAATGGTTGTTGTATTATGTATTGTTAATCTTTTTCAGCCATTATCATTGTTTACGAATGCCGAAGAATCCAAATCAGAAACTACGGCAGAGACAGAAACCGTGGTGGAGTCAGAAATTGTGACCGAACCGGAAACTGTGGAGGATCCAGAAAGCAGGAATAATCTGAATTTGGAAATCGAATCAGAGATGGATAAGTCGGGGACGGAAAGTGAAAAGGAGGAATCTGAGAATGAAAGGGAGGAAAATAAAATTGAACCGACGCAAGGAAAATTTGAAGGTATTGCCGCGGATGAGAGGAAAGAGAAAATCGGGGAAGGCTATTTTGCCGAGAGTGAAGATGAGATGAATATCATCCTTAATCCTGATATTTCACTTTTTTCCTATCACGGGCAGACGCTGTATGTATCGGCAGGTTCGTATACTTCTGTTTACGATGGGGGATTTACGAACCGATATAATGTATCCGGGGATGGAGATACGCTGCATTATGCTTACTGTCTGCAGCCGGATGCGCCAGATCCATCAGGGAATGCAACAGTATATGAGGTGGATAATTTTCATATCAAGCTTGTTATTTGCCTGGGAATGTATGGTCCGGCACAGGCCTATGGTTTTGATGCCGGTATATGGCCTGGAGTCAATGAGTATAATAGCGGTGCTAAGTTGCCGGCTGCCTACGGCTATGTTCATGCAACCTTGGGGTATTTATATGGTGCAGGACCAGGTGTGGGATTATATAATGAGCATGTGGCCCAGTTGGACAGTTGGGTACAGGCCTGCATGGATACATACAATAATAATCCGGAAGTAAAAAAGATTGTTGATCATTCGAAGCTTTTTTATATGTATGGCGGATATCGTCAGGATGTGGCCTGGGTGGAATATTCACCTCCTCAAAATGGAAGTATTGAAATCATTAAGCGTTCTTCCAATGGGACAATCACAGAAAAAAATGACCTTTACTCTCTGGCCGGTGCTGTGTATGGTGTTTATGATATAGAAAATCAGGAAATTGGCCGGATAACAACAGATGAAAATGGATGGGGTCAATTAACGGATATTCCTGTTGGTGAATATGTCATTAAAGAAATCACAGCACCTCCTGGGTTTTATGTGAATGCGACACCATGCGATGTGACGGTCATATCGGGGGAGACGGCAACGATAAATACTGAGGATATTCCGAAAACAGTTCCGGTGTCTGTTTTATTAGGAAAAATTGATGCAGAAACAAATTCAAACAGGCCATCTGGAAGTCGGTCTTTAGAAGGGGCCTTGTTTGAGATTACTTATTATAGTGTACAGATGGACACAGATCCGGCGGCAGATGGACATGCACCAGAGAGGCAGTGGACATTAAAAACAGATAAAGATGGATTTTGTAAACTGAGTGACGACTATAAGGCTTTCGGTGATGATTTTTATTATGATTCGGATGGAAATCCCGTGCTGCCTTTTGGAACTGTAACAATACAGGAGAAACAGCCGCCGGAAGGGTATTTAATAAATGATGAGGTTTTTGTAAATAAAATTGTTCCGGAATATTCAGAAGATATATCAATTTATAATTATCCGGAAATTCGGGAGATACCGCAGAAGATACAGATTGAGTTGGAAAAGGTCGACAGTGAAACGATGGATGCTGCAGCTCAGGGAAAGGCTGTATTGTCGGGGGCCGAGTATGAAGTCAGAAATTCTGAGAATGAAGTCGTAGATATATTGGTCACAGATGATATGGGACATGCCGTTTCCAAAGAATTGCCATTAGGCACTTATAACATAAAAGAAACAGTGTCGTCCAATGGATATCTCCTGGATCAGAATGTTTATACTGTGGACGCTTCAAAACCAATCGATGAAACATCACATGTGTTTCAGTATAAAGTGACCAGCGGAGAAGATATCGTCCGAGGTGATGTGGAAATTATTAAATTTCGGGATAACCTCGATGCGGATGATGAGAATCTCATACCATTGGCCGGAGTAGAGTTTAGCTTTACTTCAAAAACGACGGGAAATATAGTCAAAGTAGTTACTACAGATGAGCAGGGACGGGCTTCCACGGTTTCACCGGAAGAGCCCCGGGGCAGTCTGGTTTTTGACACCTATATTGTGACAGAAACAAAATACCCGGATAATGTAAAGCCGGTGGAACCCTTTGAAGTAACCATATCTGAGGAGGGTATTACATTAAAAGGCATTTATAAAGAAAACAAATTAATCACAAGTCCTGTGGCCGTTGTCAAGAAAGATGCCGGAACAGGCAATGTGATTCCGGCAGAAAATACAGAATTTCGTCTTCTGGATGCTGATAAAAATCCAATATCAATGACTGCTTACTATCCATCGGCTGCGCCTGTTGACATATTTTCCACGGATGAGAATGGACAGTTTACATTTCCGAGGCAGCTTGAATGTGGCACATATTATTTGGAAGAAATAAATGCTCCGAAAGGTTATTTAAAAGGCGAACTCCTTGAATTTAAGGTAACTGAGGGTTCAACCTGGGAAAAACCGCTGGTCATTGAATTTTTTGATGAACCTGCCCTGGGAAAAATCCGGATAGAGAAAGTCGATTCTGAGAACGGAGATTTGCTTGACGGCGTTGAATTTGACATTATTGCAGCCGAGGATATTGTTACACAGGACGGCACGGTAAGACTTAATAAAGGCGATGTGGCGGATACGTTAACGACAAAAGATGGCATTGCCGAGTCTAAGGCATTGTTTCCCGGAAAATATGAAGTCAGGGAGACGAAGCAGCTTAGCGGCTATATCCGAAATCAGGATGTATGTAATGTTGTATTGGAATATAAAGATCAAATGACGCCGGTAGTTTTTTGTGAGGTGAAAAGTGAAAATCAGCCAACGAAAATACGAATTTTTAAAGCGGATGAAAAAACAGATGAACCGATTCCGGGTGTAGAATTTAAAATTTGGAGGAAAAACACCGAAGATGAAGCGGATGATTTTGTGATACCGGAAGAACAGAGAGTTGTTACTGATAAAAATGGGTTTATAGAGATGGATTATCTTTCTCCGGGGACTTATTGTGTGCAGGAAACCAGGAGTCTTTATGGATATGCTCCGGATGATACGGTGTACGAATTTGTTGTATCGGAGGATGGACGGATTGATGGAAATGATATCGGGGAACTTCGAGTAACCAATACACCGATTGAGATACATACAAAGGCCGTGGATCAGGCTGATGGGGATAAGACAGTTACTGACCGGGAGAGGGAAACGGTGGTTGATCATATCGAATATAAGGGGTTGATTCCTGGAAAAGAATATATGGTCAAAGGTAGTTTGATCGTAAAATCTACGGGAAAACCATTGATAGATGACGGAAAAGAAGTGACGGCTGAACAGACGTTTACAGCGGAGAAACCGGAAGGAGAAATTGAACTGACATTTACATTTAATGCAAAAGCCCTGGCCGGTGAAAAGCTTGTCGTTTTTGAAAAGCTTTTCTATGAAAATGAAGAAGTCGCATCACATGCAGATATTGAAGATAAGGACCAGACGGTACAGGTCAGGAAGATTTTGGATACACCGAAAACAGGAGACAGGGGCGATCTGATGAAATTTGCTGGTATTTGCTGCATATCTGCGTCCGCTATGGCTTTCTTATGGCGCAGTATGCGGAAAAAACGGAATAAATAAAAATATTCCCAATACCGGCAGAAATGCCAGTATTGGGAGTATTGTAAAGACTAAATGCGCAGTTTCGTTCCCTTTGAATCTCTGTGTCCAAGTTTTAGTTTATTCAAAGAAATGGTTTTATCATTATAAGTAATGATAGTTTCACCGTTTTTATCGAGCAGATAAACTTCTTCGACCATATCGTCACTGGAAAGTTTGATTCCCCGGACACCAAGGGCGGCCTTTTTCTTTTCAGGCACTTCGTTAATATCGAATCGGAGGAAGATGCCTTTCTTTGTTCGCAATGCCACATGAGTAGCATCGTTCAAAGGAGTAACGGCAATGACTTTATCGTCTTCTGAGAGTTTTGTCGCAGCGATAGTCCGCTTGGAAACGTTGAATTCTTCACCATTTACTTGTTTGAACATGGCTTGTCCGGTGGCAAAGAGCAGTCGGTTTCCGATGACATTTGTCAGACAGTCCACATAGACGAGGTTCTCTTCGCTGCTGTGATAATTGCCGAAATTATCAATAGGAATGGCTTTGTCACGGAATTTACCATAGGGCAAGGCAGAAACTTTGATCATGTGCATGCGTCCTGCATCGGTGAAGAGACAGAGCTTGTCTGTATTTACGCATTGGATAACATATTTATTTTCGGAAACGGCAGCATCCCGGTTTCTCTCAAAAGTCGGTACATCTACAGTACGGCAGTAACCAAAACGATCCATCAGGAAGACAACTTCCATTTCTTCAAATTTTTTCTCTTCAAAGACGGCCTCTTTGGCATTGATAATCTGGGTCCGTCTTGGACGGGCGTAAGATTTTCGAAAGTTTTGAAGTTCCTTTGTGATGACCCGGGACATGCTGGAATGGTTCTCCAGAATATCTTCATATTTAGCAATATTTTTTAATGTTGTTTCGTGCTCTTTCTGGAGAGCTTCGATTTCCAGTCCGATAAGTTTATAGAGCCGCATTTCCAGAATAGCTGTGGCCTGGTTCTCTGTAAACTGCAGTTTTTTTGCGTTCCGTTCAGAGGTTTTTGTTTTGAATTTAATGCCTTCCGTTATGCCATTGACGAGACAGTTTTTGGCCTGTTTGATATTTTTGGAACCCCGGAGAATTTCTATGATCAAATCAATGACATCGCAGGCTTTGATCAAACCTTCCTGGATTTCCCGTTTTTCCTGTTCCTTGACTAAAAGATGCTGATACTTCCGCGTATTGATGTCAAACTGGAAGTCCAGAAAATTTTCAATGATCGCTTTTAATCCCAGGGTTTCCGGACGGCCACTGGCAACAGCTAACATGTTTACGCCAAATGTATCCTCGAGGCGGGTTTTTTTATAGAGCATATTTTTCAGATTTTCTACATCTGTGTTCCGGCGAAGTTCCAGAACAATTCGGATTCCTTCTTTAGAGGATTGATTGGAAATATCAACAATGTCGTTTGTCTTTTTACTTTCCACCAGGGCATAAACATCATTTAAAAATTTGCCGATACCGGCTCCGATCATTGTATAAGGAATTTCGGTAATAACAAGCTGTTCCCGGCCGCTTTTGATTTTTTCGACTTCCACCTTGCCTCGGAGTTTGATTTTACCCTGTCCGGTTTCGTAAATAGAAAGGAGTTCATCCTTGTTTGTCACAATGCCGCCTGTAGGGAAATCCGGACCCGGCATGATTTTCAATAATTCTTCAGTGGAAATATCGGGCTTTTTTATATAGGCCAGAACGGCATCAATAACCTCGCCTGTATTATGGGGCGGGATACTGGTCGCCATGCCGACGGCAATACCCTCTGCACCATTGATCAAAAGATTTGGAATCCGGGCAGGAAGGACTTCTGGCTCTTTTTCTGTTTCATCAAAATTTGGCTGGAAATCGACCACATTTTTATCCAGGTCGGTCAGAAAGGCCTCCTGGGTCAATTTCTGCAGGCGGGCTTCCGTGTAACGCATGGCAGCGGCACCATCGCCCTCGATGGAACCGAAATTGCCGTGCCCGTCTACCAATGGTTCGCCTTTTTTGAAATCCTGGCTCATGACGACAAGAGATTCGTAAATCGAACTATCGCCATGAGGATGGTATTTACCCATTGTATCGCCGACGATACGGGCTGATTTACGGTAAGGCTTATCATATCGGATGCCCAACTCATACATATCATAGAGGGTTCGGCGCTGGACCGGTTTCAGCCCATCCCGTACATCTGGAAGAGCCCGGGCGATGATGACGCTCATGGCGTAGTCAATATAGGATTTTTGCATAATTTCCGAATATTCGGTACGAATAATCTGTTCTTCCGTTGTTTTCTTTTCCATGAGTTGACCTCCTAAATATCCAGTTCGGCATCATGAGCGTGCCGATAAATAAATGATTTCCTGGGTGGGACGTCATTACCCATTAAAAGTTCGGTGACATCCGAGGCCATACGGGCATCTTCGATTTCAACCTGTTTTAAAATACGGGTTTCAGGATTCAGGGTTGTTTCCCAGAGCTGAGTGGCATCCATTTCACCAAGACCTTTATACCGTTGTAAAGTAAAGCTTCCTTTGTGAGTCTTGCGGTATTTTGCCAGTGCGTCGTCATCGTAAAGATATTCCTCTTTACCTTTGGATGGCATAGCCTTGTAAAGAGGCGGCATGGCAATATACACATGACCCTCGAAAATCAGCTCAGGCATAAAGCGATAGAAGAGGGTAAGCAGCAGGGTGGAAATGTGAGCGCCGTCCACATCTGCATCAGCCATAATGATAATCTTATCATAACGAAGTTTACTGATATCAAAATCATTGCCATAGCCTTCGGAAAAACCGCAGCCAAAGGCATTGATCATTGTTTTAATTTCTGCATTGGCAAGAACTTTGTCGATACTTGCTTTTTCTACATTTAAAATTTTACCGCGAATTGGCAAAATTGCCTGATAATGACGATCGCGGGCGGTTTTTGCAGAGCCTCCGGCCGAATCACCTTCGACGATAAATATTTCACAAATGGAAGGATCGCGGCTTTCGCAGTTCGCCAGTTTTCCATTGGAATCAAAAGAGAATTTTGGCTTGCTCAACAGATTTGTTTTGGCTCTTTCTTCGGTTTTGCGGATTTTAGCTGCTTTTTCAGCACAGGCAAGGATATTTTTTAAGGTTTCTAGGTTTTTGTCAAAATATCTTGGCAGTTCATCACTGGTAATTTTTCCGGCAGCTTTATTGGCATCCTGGTTATCCAGTTTGGTCTTTGTCTGGCCTTCGAACCTTGGATCCGGGTGCTTGATCGAAACAATAGCTGTCATTCCGTTCCGAATATCGGCGCCTGTGAAATTTGTATCTTTTTCTTTTAAAATGTTTAATTCCCGGGCATAGGCATTCATAACTGTTGTGAAAGCTGTTTTAAATCCGGTGATATGGGTACCGCCTTCAGCATTATAAATGTTGTTGCAGAAGCCGAGTACATTTTCATGAAATTCATTGATATATTGGAAGGCGGCTTCCACTTGAATACCTTCTGCTTCACCTTTAAAATAAATAACATCGCAGATAGTTTCTCTGTTTTTATTTAAATCTTTAATAAATCCGATAATACCGTCCGGTTCATGAAATTCCAGATGTTCCGGAGTGCTTTCACGAAGGTCATCATAGATAATAGTCAATTCCGGGTTCAGATAGGCTGTTTCATGGAGGCGGCTGATGACCTCATCTTCTTTGAAACGGGTTTTCTCAAAAATCTCTTTATCTGGAAGGAAAGTGATTTTTGTTCCCGTTTTCTTGGCTTTGCCCAGGATTGGAAGCAATCCGTTTTCCAGTTCGATATCCGGAATACCCCGTTTAAAATGGTCATGATGGATATGACCGTTTCTGGAAATCTCCACATCCATCCATTCAGACAGTGCATTTACCACGGAGCTTCCTACGCCGTGGAGTCCGCCGCTGGTTTTATATACTGAATCGTCGAATTTGCCTCCAGCATGGAGCGTAGTAAATACAAGACGTTCTGCCGGAAGCCCTTTTTCGTGCATATCTACCGGTACACCGCGGCCATTGTCTTCAATGGTGGCTGAACCGTCTTTGTTTAAAGTAACATGAATTAAATCGCAAAAACCTGCCAGATGTTCATCTACCGAATTGTCAACAATCTCGTAGATCAAATGATTCAGACCTTTGCGTGAAACGCTGCCGATGTACATTCCGGGACGCTTTCGGACGGCCTCCAGACCTTCCAGTACCGAAATACTGTCGGCATCATAGTGATTTGCTTGTGTCATATATAAAAATCCTTTCTACTATAAATGTATATCTTAACATGGCGGTTAAAAAATTTCCAGCATCTAAAATTTCAGATCAATCCCAGACTGCGAAGAATGAAAATCCATGCCGTCAGGGATATGGATGACAAAAGGGTTGCCATGACGACAATACTGGATGTTAAAACAGCGTCATTATTCATATTTTTTGCCATAATGTAGCAGCTTACTGTCGTTGGTGAGCCGAGCATAACCAGGATAGCTACCAGTTCGCTATCCCGGAAGCCAAAGAGGATGGCAAATGGGAAAAAGACAGCCGGGATAATGACCAGCTTGATCAGCGTTGCCACGAGGCTTGGTTTGATTTTTGCCAGGGCTTTGCGGCCTTCAAAGGTAGCGCCGACGACGAGCAGGGCAATCGGACTTGCCGTGGCTGCAATATTGCTGATGGCTTTCAGCGGGATATAAGGAATCGGAATTCTGAAAAAGGCAAAAATACAGCCGGCCAGAATACCGATGATAATCGGATTTTTGGCAACGTTAATACAAGCTTTACGTATATTTCCGCTTCGATCTGCCGTATCCGCATCCGAGGCACCGAAAGTTAATATGACAACAGAAAAAATATTATATAAAGGCACGGCTGAGACGATCATCATTGGCGCCATGCCTGAATTGCCATAAATGTTTTCTACGAAAGCAATGCCCAGGATGGCTGCGCTGCCCCGGGCGGCGGCCTGAGTAAAAGCGCCGATCATGGATTTGTCTTTGCAATACCAGTGGGCAAACAGCCAGACACCGAGAAACATCAATGTTGTTCCGATGGCACAGAAAAGAACAAATTTTAAGTTGAACATTTCATAAATGTCCGCTGTTGCAATATCCTTAAAAACAAGCAGCGGAAGAGCTACTTTAAATACATAGCGGTCGGCAACGGTAGTGAATTCTTTATTAAAAATGCCCGCCTGCATAAGTACCCATCCGAGGATGATAATTAAAAAAATTGGAATCGTTGCATTTAAACTGAATATAAAGTTTTCCATAGTGTTTATTTCTCCTTCGCAGATTTATAAAAGTCGATAAAATGCTGGACAGCCGTTTCCTGCTGACGCTTTTTTATGTATGTAAAACCAATTTCTCTTCGGTGAATGGGAATATCCAGCGGAATTTCGATGAGCTGGCCGTTTCCCAGTTCTTCCAGTACAAATTCCTTGATGACACAGCCGACGCCCAGACCGATTTTTGCGAACTCGATAAGAAGCTCCATGGAGGTCGTCTCGATGGTATGGTGGGTTTGCAGATGATTTGTGGTCAGGTAATCATCAATGTACTGACGGGTCATGTTGTGTTTGTCCAGAAGCATGAGGGTAGCCTTTTCAAAAAGCTGCCGGCCGCTGCTTATTTCCTCTGATCTTAAATTCAGATTTGCCAGGTAAGCCGGAGAAGCCACGAAAATATCCTGGATGGTTCCAAGGGAGTAAAAATCCAGTGTCCGCAGACTTCCCGGATGGGCCACCAGGCCGATATCAATTTTTCCTGAGTCCAGCAGAGCCAGTGTCTGGTTGGAGGACAGACAGGAAATTAAAATTTTAATATGAGGATAATCCTCGATAAAAGATTGAAGATAGGGAAGAAGGACAAATTTGCATAATGTATTACTGACTCCAATATGCAGATTTCCCATGTCCAGGGCCGTCATCCGACGAATCTGTTCTTCTCCCGTGTCGATAGCTTCGAAGGCGGTGCGGACATGCTGGTAGAGAATGCGTCCCTCTTCGGTCAGCGCCACACCCCGGGAACTTCTTGAAAAAAGAGTGACCCCCAGACTTTCTTCCAGACGGCTGATCGACTTGCTGATGGCCGGCTGGCTGTTATAGAGCTGTTTGGCCGCCTGAGAAATATTCCCTGTATTTGCTACAGTATAAAAAATCCGATACAGGGATAGATGCTGTTCCATATGAAAACCTCCCGTTAATGATAGAATTCCATTTGACAGCCTTTTTTCAATATTTGTTCATATGCTGGACAGACAATGAAAATAGCATTTGAAAAAAAGGCTGTCGTATGGAATTATTTCCTATAACTATATTTCATAATAAATATTCGTAATATGTATTTCTATTATAGCTCTAAATGTGATATTCTATCAATAACTATATGAAATAAAAATGAGAAATCAAGGAGGAATTATCATGGGAATGACGATGACCCAGAAAATTTTAGCATCTGCTGCCGGACTTGAGGAAGTACATGCCGGACAGTTGATT
>CATZYB010000018.1 GCA_958426095.1 uncultured Lachnospiraceae bacterium | reverse complement strand
TCAAGCATCGGTATCCGAACACAAAATTCCTCATGCTCAACGAGAATCTCTTCTGGAATTCCCGCGCTCTCCTTACCGAACATAATATAGGCGTCTTCTTCAAAGGCCACATCGGTATAAACATGTTTGGCTTTGGTCGTCGCCATATAAAGCTTTCCCTGACATTCCGGATTTTTTTCAAGAAAATCGGCAAAATTATCATAGACTGTCACGTCCAGATCCTTCCAGTAATCCATTCCGGCCCGGCGAAGCTGTTTTTCATTGATTTTAAAGCCCAGCGGTTCGATGAGATGAAGTCTGGAACCGGTCGCCACACAGGTCCTTCCAATATTTCCCGTATTTGCCGGAATCTCCGGCTCTAATAACACAATATTCAGCAACTAAATCAGTCCTTTTTCTTTACGAATTTCCGCAACAAACCGGGCAATGCGATCCGTCGCATGTTTCAACTCATCCAATGAATAGGCGTAAGAAATACGCAGGAAGCCTTCGCCGCAGTCACCGAAAGCCGTTCCCGGAACGACAGCCACCTTTTCCCGGTTTAAAAGCTCCATTGCAAATTCATCCGAAGTCATTCCAAGTTCCTTGATACTTGGAAATACATAGAAAGCTCCGAAAGGTTCAAAACACTTCAACCCCATCTTACGGAATGTATGCACGAGGAAACGACGACGCTGATTATAGGAAATCCGCATTTCTTCCACGTCCTTGTCCCCGTTCTTTAAAGCCGATACGGCGGCATACTGGCTTGTCGTCGGCGCACACATAATGGCAAACTGGTGAATTTTCAACATCTGTTCCAAAATGACATGAGGCGCGCAGGCATAACCGAGACGCCATCCGGTCATGGCATACGCCTTTGAAAAACCATTGATCAAAATAGTACGCTCCTGCATTCCGGGCAGAGAAGCAATTGTTACATGTTTTGCCCCGTAGGTCAGTTCGCTGTAAATTTCATCAGACATCACAAGAATGTCTTTTTCAATACAGACCCCGGCAATATCTTCCAGATCTTCCCGTCGAAGCACAGAACCTGTCGGATTATTTGGAAACGGCAGGATCAACACCTTTGTTTTTGGTGTGATTGCCGCAAGAAGCTCTTCCTTTGTCAGACGAAACTCATTTTTCTCCTGAAGCTCCAAAATAACAGGCTTTCCGCCGGCCAAAATGGTACATGGTTCATAAGAAACGTAGCTTGGCTGCGGAATAATGACCTCATCTCCCGGATTCAGCACTGCCCGCAGGCCAATATCAATAGCTTCCGAACCACCAACAGTAACCATGACCTCTGTATCCGGATCATATTCCACCTGATACATTCGTTTCAGATAGTTGCAGATTTCATTTCTCAAATCTTTCAGCCCGGAATTGGACGTATAAAAAGTCCGTCCCCGTTCCAGCGAATAGATGCCTTCCTCCCGAATATGCCACGGCGTATCAAAATCCGGCTCGCCAACACCGAGAGAGATAACATCCGGGTCATCCATCTCGGATACCAAATCAAAAAATTTACGTATACCGGAGGGCCTGATGCCTACGGTACGTTCTGCTAACATGTTTTTCACGGTGTAATCAACATCCTTTCACGAGGGCTCTGGGAAACAAAAATCGTCCCGTGTTCTTTGTATTTTTTCAGTACAAAATGGGTCGCTGTACTGAGTACGGAATCCAGAGGAGACAGCTTATCCGAAACAAACATGGCAACCTCCTGTAAAGTCTTTCCTTCCAGCATGACCATCAGGTCAAATCCACCGGAAATCAAATACACCGAATTCACCTCGCTGAAATTGTAAATTCTCTCTGCGATCCGGTCAAATCCCTGTCCCCGCTGCGGTGTTACCCGAACTTCGATCATGGCAATAACCTTCTCGTTATTCACTTTATTCCAGTTGATCAGGGTGTGATATCCACAAATAATCTTATCCTGTTCCATTTCATAAATCGCTCTGGATACATTATCCTCTGTATCTCCCAAAAGAACAGCTAAATCCTCCACGCTGACCTTACTGTTCTTCTCCATAATGGCTAAAATCTTTTCTTTTAATTCACTCATTTTTACTAATCCTCCAAGAAAATCTATATGATATTATATAATTCATCCGTTTTCGGCGGTTCCAGATAACGTGTCTCGCCCTCGTCATAAATAATGACTTTATCGTTATTATCTGTAAACTTACCGATGACCGCACTGTGGATACCTTCTTTTTTCAAAAGCTCCACCAAATCATGTCCCTTATCACAGGCGATAAGCATGGACCCGCTGGAAATAAGCTGATACGGATTTAAATCAAAAAACTCACAAATTTCCACCGTCTCCTGTTTCAGCGGAACCTTTTTCAAATCTACCGTAAGACCCACATTGCCTGCAGCCGCCACTTCCCAAAGGGCGCCGAAAACTCCGCCCTCCGTAATATCGTGCATGGCCGAAACACCGAAGTCTCTGGCAAGCAATGCCTCCCTGACTACGGATATATACTGGATGAAGCCTTTGGCCCGATCCGCAAACGCCTCACTGTAATGCTCACGAAGTTCCGCTTCTTTGGCAGATGCGATGATGGAAGTGCCTTCCAGTCCAACCCATTTGGTCACAACAATATCCTGACCCGGCCGGGCGCCTTTTGTGAAAATGACTGCATCCTTTTTCACTTTTCCAACGCCCGTTACCGTAACCACCGGTTGATTGACCACCGCTGTCACTTCGGTATGACCTCCGATAATTTCTATATTTAATGGTTCACAGGCCGATTCGATCTCCCGCATCAGAGATTTCAAATCAGCCTCCTCGGCGTCTTGCGGCAAAAGTATGGACAAAAGTATCCCCACCGGTTCAGCCCCCGCCGAGGCCAGATCGTTGGCCGTCACATGGACGGCCAGAGTACCGATATCCGAAGCCGCCCCCGTGATCGGATCTGTAGAAAGAACAAATACTTCCCCCGGCGCAAGTTCCAACACGGAACAGTCTTCACCTACCCCCGGATGGATCAAAACTTCGTCTCTTTTTAATTTTATCTGTTTAAATACCGAGCGTTTTAAAACATTCTCCGGTACTTTACCAATCTTCATGTTAAAAGCTCCTTAACGTTTATAAAAATGAAACTAAAATTCCAGCCACCATTGCTATAACTAACAATATAACAATGACTCTTGAAACGATCGTCCGTGTTTTACGATTCATGTTCTATTCACTCCTTATTTTCTCACAGACCCCGGCCCGCCCTGCCGTATCATCCGGCCATACTGAAAAAGAATTTTATCGATCAGCCGGGATGCTTCGCTCCGGGTCAGAGTTTCCAAATCGCTGTTAATGTCTATTTTATGATATTTTGCCAATTCCTTCAAGTATTCCTTTTGCCGATTTGTCGCCGGCTGGATTTTCTTCTGCTTCCACACCAGCGGCGCCGCCGTAAAAAGCTTTTCCTCCGACGCGCCGAAATAATATTTCAGCGTCTGATACAGCTTCGCCGTCGCCAGTGCATCATGATAGGCCCGATGAGCCGAAGTGTTCACAATACCATAATGATCACACAGGTTTTCCAGGCTTTTTGACGGCAGGTCCGGCAGAACCTTCCGGGCAATCTTTAATGTATCCAGCCCGTCATTTTTAAAATCCATATAATATTTCTTTGCATACCGGTATGTAAACCGATAATCAAACATCAGATTATGTCCAACCACCGGGTATTCCCCGCAAAAATAAAGAAAATCATAAATTGTCCGGTCCGTCGGTCCTGCACCGGCCACCATATCATTACTGATACCAGTCAATGCAGTCACCATCGGTGAGATCGGATTATCCGGCTTCACAAACCGTGAAAACCGATCGATCACCTTCCCCTCTTCGACCTTGACGGCGCCAATTTCGATAATCTCGTCCTTCTCTGGTGAAAGCCCCGTCGTCTCCAGATCAAAACATACATAAGAATTTACCATTATTTCACCTCACAGGACGGACAATAGTCTCTTAAAAAACACTCGCCGCATTTTGGACTTCGTGCCGTGCATATCTGCCTTCCCAGGGTGATGATCTGTATATTATACATGATCCAGTGATCCTTCGGAGCACCTTCATCAAGGCATATTCCACTCTTTCCGGGTCAGTCTCTTTTGTAAATCCAAGTTTTTTCGAAATCCGTTTCACATGGGTATCTACCACGATACTCGGTTCATCGTAAATATTTCCCAGGATCACATTCGCCGTCTTACGTCCAACTCCGGCCAGAGACGTCAGCTCTTCCAAAGTTTCCGGCACCTTCCCGCCAAACTCCTGGACGATTTTCCGGGAGGCCAATACAATGTTCCGGGCTTTATTTTTATAAAATCCCACCGAATGTATCAGTTCCTCCACCTCGTCAATATCGGCGTCCGCCAGAGCTGCCGCATCGGGATAACGCGCAAACAGCGGTCCGGTCACAATATTTACCCGGGCATCCGTACATTGAGCGCTTAAAATCACCGCGATCAAAAGCTGCCACGGACTTTCATGATTTAAATAACAAATTTTTTCTGTCCCATAATGTTCATCCAGTAAACTCAGGACTTTTTCAACTCTTTGTTTCTTTGTCAGCTTCATCTATTTTCACCTCAACGGTCCGGCTTTTATAGGTCAATGGATCTCGGTTCAGATAATCAAACCAGACAAAGACATCGCCGTCCGTCTCCTTCTCTCCGGCCACCGCCGCCCGGATATCCTTTGTAAAATGCTCGATATGAGTCATGCGCTGAATCTGTTTCGTCGTATACCCCTCATATCCTGAAAAATACCGCGCCCGGTTTTCTTCGTTTTTGAAAAATTCCACATACATGGTTTTGTACAAATCCTGGCTGCCCGCCCAGGACGGCCGACTTTTCACATTTTCCCTCAAATATAAATCATAGGTTAGAATCTGAGTAAAAATACCTGTTTCTTCTATATTTAGGTTTTCCTTAACAAAATCAAGCAGAATTTCATATCTGGCCATCCGCGAATGACTGATGCCGTTTAGTCCCCTTGCTTCATAATACCGGGCCAGCGTCTCATACATGGCAAAAGCCGATGGAAAATACTGTTCCAGCCAGTCCAGACTGTTTTCAAACTGACGGCTGTTGTAATAAACCTCCACCATCTCTTCCACAGCCTTTAAAATAAGAATATCATCATAAGAAAGCCAATGTGTGGCCATCACCTCATAAGGCGGCTCCGGCTGATATACCAGACCATAATCTTCCGCCTTTTCCCGCATATAGGAACCTTTCAGCACCTTCAAAAATCCAAGCTGAAACTGTTCCGGTTTCAGGGCATAAACATCATTAAAGGATTCTTTGAACCGTTCTAAATCCTCAAAAGGAAGTCCTGCGATCAAATCCAGATGCTGGTGGATATTTTTTCCTTCATGAATCCGCATGACAATCCCTTTAAGTTTCTCAAAAGACACATTTCGACGAATTTCCTTAATCGTTGCCGGATTCGTCGATTGAACACCAATTTCTAGCTGGATCAGTCCAGGCCGAAGTCCGGCCATAAAATCAATTTCTTCCTCTGTCAATAAATCCGCAGTTATCTCAAAATGAAAATTCGTCTTCCCCTTATCGTGAGCCTTAATATATTTTAAAATTTCCATAGAGTGTTCCCGTCGGCAGTTAAAAGTGCGGTCCACAAATTTAACCTGAAGTATCTCCCAATCGATAAATTGCTGCAGTTCCTTTTTTACCAGATCCAGGTCCCGAAAGCGTACCTTTTTCTCCACTGAAGAAAGACAATAGCTGCACTGAAAAGGACATCCCCGGCTCGTCTCATAATAGATGATTTTATTCTTAAAATCCTCCGGCTGCGTATAGACGAAATTCAATTGACTCATATTGACAAAATCTCTCGGAAAATGGACATGCACTTTGCCGTCCATGTGCCGGTGACCAATTCCCAGTACCTCTTCGACATTTTTTTCACCATTCCAGCAGGCCATCATTTCCCGGAAAGTATCTTCCCCCTCCCCGTACATGATGCCGTCAATAAAATTCCAATTTTTCAGCCGCTCATCCACATCAAAAGAAACTTCCGGACCGCCAAGCCAGATTTTTATCCCGGGCATGACCTGTTTCAGCCACCCGGCCACCTGTTCCACGATCCCGATATTCCATATATAACAGGAAAAACAGATAATATTCGCCTTTTCCCGATACAGACTTTGAAAAATCTCTTCCGGATATTGATTAATAGAATATTCCATCAGTTTTACCTGAGGCTCATAGCTTCCACAATTCGCCTTCAAGCTGTAAACAGCCAGATTTGAATGAATATATTTTGCATTTATTGCAGTTAAAAGTACTTTCATTTTTTCACCTAAAAAATCCTTTATTAATTACCTTACTATATTCTTTTAAATAGTCAATAGCCAAATTGGGGAAAGTGTGCTATACTAATACGCAAAAAATGATTTGCATGCAAACTATTCCGTGTAAATAGTTTGGAAAGGAGTTTTATTATGAGATACGAGGGAATTGTTTACCGTCCCCCAAGTGAAGCCCGCAGCCTGATTCTTCAATTGACTATTGGATGTGCCCGGAACGAATGTACCTTCTGTAATATGTATAAAGACAAAAAATTCCGCATCCGTGACCTGGATGAAGTGGTTGAAGATATGATCATGGCCAAAAAATATTACATGTTTGATATTGAACGGGTATTCCTGGCCGACGGCGATGCTTTAATTGTAAAAACAAGAGACTTACTTTATATTATTGACAAAATACACGAGATTTTGCCGACCGTGAACCGGATCACCGCCTACGGCGCTCCGAAGGACGTGCTGGCAAAAACACCGGAAGAATTGGAAACATTACAAAAAGCCGGACTGGACATGGTCTACATGGGCGCTGAATCCGGTTCCGATAAAGTATTAAAGGCCGTTAAGAAAAACGCGACCCAGGCCGAAATCATTGCCGCCGGTCAGAAATTAAAAGCTGCCGGTTTAAAATCTTCCATCACGCTGATTTCCGGCCTCGGCGGTATCGAAAATCTGGAAGAACATGCGATAGAATCCGCCAAAGTCATCTCTGCGATCAAACCGGAATACGCCAGCCTTTTAACCCTGCTGATCGAGCCGGGCACCCCGCTTCACGAACAGTGGAAGGCCGGAGAATTCCATCCTCTGGAAGGACCGGACGCCATTTTTAAGGAAATGACCCTTTTCCTTCAGAATATTGACAGCGAAGGCACTGTATTCCGTGCAAACCATGCTTCTAATTATATTCCGCTGGCCGGTACTTTCAACAAGGACATTCCGATGCTTCTTGAACAGATCGACCGGGCCGTAAAAAGCCGGGCTTTCCGTCCGGATACCTTCCGTCAATTGTAAAAATGTAAAACCAGGTCATCAAAAGCATTATTTATATTCGGATGACCTGGTTTTTTAATATATTTTATTGAACCCGAACCGCCACATCCTCTGTCAACGCCTCTGTAAGTTCATCTGCAAAAATCTGGATAGCCTGAGGAATATTCGACTGTTTTCTCAGTGATACCCAACAAAAACACTGGGGTGCAGGGACTAGTGGTATAATCCGCATTGTCTTTAAATCCGGCCGTGCCATGATATTATCATAAATCATGCAGCGATTAAAAATGCAAACCCCTTTATTTAAAACCGTATAATCCAGAAGCAGGCCAATCTGAGAGCTTTGATAGGCAATTTCCGGCTCATACCCGGCTTTCTGACAATTACTTATAATCTGATTATAATTTTTATGGCCGCTCGTCACTATATTAAAAACCGAATTCTTTAAATCAGAAAAAGTCAGTTGTTTTGCATCGTAAAATTCATTTCCCTCGCCCACCGCTACTGAAACCACATCCTCAAACCCGGAATAGGTAATAATATAAGGTGAAACCAACATATTTTCTGTCATCCCCACATCCAACTCACCAGTGATCAACTGCTGCTTTATCGTTTCCTCCGGAAGTTCATGGATATTAATTTTAATCTGGGGATATTTTCTCCGAAAAGTATATATAAAACCAGAAGTAAAAGGCGTCTGATACAAAGGAATTACACCGTAATTTACTGTCGCCCGTTCAGAAGAACCGACAGTTCTTAAATTTTGTTCAAAACTATCATAGGCATTCAGTACCGGCCGGGACAATTCTATGACCTCTTTTCCAGCCAGAGTCAATAC
The DNA here is from genome assembly GCA_958426095.1 of uncultured Lachnospiraceae bacterium. Classification (GTDB taxonomy): domain Bacteria; phylum Bacillota; class Clostridia; order Lachnospirales; family Lachnospiraceae; genus Frisingicoccus. Next base: position 12,692 of record CATZYB010000018.1, on the reverse strand, counting down.
ATTCTTACGTCCTACTTTTTCAAAAAGTTTAAATCCCAGATCCGCTTCCATTTTTTTGACGGCCTTTGTTAAAGATGGCTGGGTAATAAACAATCGTGCGGCTGCCTGCTCCATTGATCCACACTGAGAAATTTCATATAAATACTTTAACTCTCGAATATCCATAATTCACCTTCTTTATTCATAGCCTTTGGCTATATTATATATAAAAACTCTTCATTTGTAAATTGATTAAAAATCCTTTAAAATCAAGGCATAAGTGAATGAAGCGCGCGTAAATCACTTAGCTGCAAGAAACTATGATTTATAAATGGGAGGAATTATTATGCCTTATTTTGCAACAAGTGATAATTGTAAAATTTATTATGAAGAACGTGGTGAAGGTAAGCCGGTTGTACTTATTCATGGTTGGAGCTGCAACCATCATTATTTTAAAAAACAGATTCCTGCTTTTGCTGAAAAATATAAGGTGGTTACTCTTGACCTGAGAGGACATGGAGATTCTGAAAGACCGGAACACGGCTTAACAATGCCTCGTTTTGCACAGGATGTGCACGAACTGATTGACTACCTTGGCCTTAAAAATGTTACTTTACTCGGCTGGTCCATGGGTGCTGAGATTATTTTTGAGTACGTAAAACAATTCGGCTGCGATAATCTTGCAAAAATCGTCAGTGTAGACATGTCCGCAAAAATCATGGCTGAGGCTGACGAAAATTGGCCACATGCTGTATTCGGAAAATATGATCGTGCAGATACTTTAGCTCAGTTAGACGCTATCTCAACCGAATGGAAAAATGTTGCTGAAGGTTTCGTTCCTGTAATGTTCAGTGACGGTCCTTGCCAGGATGAGATCCCTTGGGTTCTAAACGAAACAATGAAAAACACACCGCATGTTATGACTGCGATGTGGGTTGCAATCATGATAAATGATTACCGTAAAGTTGTTGAAACTATTTCTGTTCCTACGTTAATTACATACGGAACACGTACTTCTCTTTACAGTCCTGAAAGCAGCAAGTGGCTTGAAGATCATATCAAAGAAGGCAAAGCCGTTGGCTTTGACAGAGGTCATATCCATTTCCTTCAGGATGCTGACAACTTCAATAAAACAGTTATAGACTTTATCGCATAAAATAAAACAAGGGGAATTTAAGTCATCAAACAACTTAAATTCCCCTTTTCATTCATACTTAATGACAGCCGTGATGACCACAGCCATGGCCTTCGCCATGATGATCATGCCCGCCGCAATTATGACCTTCACCATGACCTTCGCCGTGATGATTACACATCACATCCGGATTATAATTCAGGTTCCCGGCCAGGAAGGATGCCACCTGAGCGTCCGCATCTCCGCAGGCGCCGCCGAATAACTGGATTCCTGCTGCAGCCAGCGCATTTCTTGCTCCGCCGCCAATACCGCCGCAGATCAGCACATCAACATCCCGGCCTGCAAGAAAACCGCCCAGTGCGCCGTGGCCCTGACCATTGGTGTCTACAACTTCTGCAGCAACGACTTTGCCGTCTTCTACTTCATAAATTTTAAACTGTTCGGTATGACCAAAATGCTGGAACACCTGACCATTATCATAAGTTACTGCAATCTTCATTCTCTTTTCTCCCTTTCCTTTGGCTTTTTGTTCGCACAGCGTATAATTCCCGCCTTCAATTTTCAGAGATGCGCCTTCCACCAGGAACCGTGCCAGCTTCTTCCTCGCTTCCGTATACAGCGCCTGTATTGTTGCTCTGGAACCCTCCATCTGACGCGCACATTCCTCCTGAGAAAATCCCATATAATCAATTAAACGAATGGTTTCATACTCTTCCACGGTAAGTACGATGCCCAAATCGCTCCCCTGGCTTCCATAAAAATTCCAGCACATGGGGAGCCGACAGACTTTCCGGGATTTTACCGGTCTGGCCATCTGCACCTCTCCTTTCTTCTCTATAATACTCTGATTATTGTCATATGTCAATAATAACTGTTTAGCGGGTAATATTCCTCAGCCATTTTCTTGATCGATATCTTGCATAGGAAAAGGGCAGCTTCAACATTTCATCACAGGTCAGGCACAGGTAAACCGCCCACACCGGAAGTTTCAGGAAAAAGGCCCCGACAAATCCCAATGGTATACAAACAGCCCAAAGCGAAAGAAAATCGAGCAAAAGACCTACCCGGGTATCCCCTCCGGCTCGAAAAGCTCCAACGATAAATGTCACATCCACCGCCTGTCACACAACATAGAACGCCATAATGACCATCATCTGACGAAGGTAGCCGCTGGCCTCCGGAGTCAGCGTCATAAAACGCCGGGCGATCGGACTGACACAGAGAACGACTGCGCCGCCGGCAATTCCCAGGACAGCGCTCAGCTTCACCAGCCTGTCTGCATAAATGACCGCCAATTCTTCCTTTTTCTCTCCAATAGTACGTCCAAGAATGATCGCCGCCGCATTAGCAATACCAAGAGTTACCACTGTTGCCAACTGTCGGGTCACCTGGGTAATAGAGTTTGCGGCCACCGCCGCACTTCCCAGATGCCCGATGATCGCCGCAATCGCGGATATTCCGGTTCCCCAGGCCAACTCGTTTAATATTACCGGCAAAGCGTAAACCTTAAAATCTTCCATCAGCGCCTTTTCTCGCACAAACAGCAGCGTCGGCCGGAATCGTACCGATCGATTGATCTTTAAGATATAAAAAATGACGATACCGCATTCCACCACATGTGCAATAACCGTGGCGCAGGCCGCACCGGAAACACCCATGGCCGGCGCCGGACCAAGGCCAAAAATGAACACAGCATTAAAAATAACATTAAATACTAAAGATATTGAATAAACTAATGTTGATATAAGCACCCGCTCAACGCTGCGCATAATATTCAAATACACAACGGCCGCGGCCGCCAGCGGATAGGACCATGAAACGATCCGAAGATAGTTCACACCTTCATCGATAATAATCTGTTCCGAAGTAAAAATCTTCATCAATGCCGTCGGCATAAGCTGTGCTGCCGCAAAAAAAAGAATCCCAACGAATAATCCGATTCGCATCGATATTCCAAGGACCTTTTCAATCGTCTCTATATCCTTTTTTCCCCAATACTGAGCAGTGATCACCGCCGCTCCGGAAGTCAGGCCAAAAAGGATCAAAGACATGATAAAATAAATCTGCCCTGCCAACGAACTGGCCGACAGGGCAATTTCTCCAACTTTTCCAAGCATGATCACATCCGCCGATGTGATTCCCACATTGATGAGATTCTGCAGCGCCATTGGCAATACCAAAGCAAAGACATTCTTATAGAACAATGCCTTGTCATCACAAAATCTCTGTTTTCTCATTAATGTTTTATCCCCCTGTAAATCTATTCCCAGACATCTGCGGAACCGGATTGTCCTTTAAAAGTCAATTCCGGGCTCTTCACGATAACCTTTGTTCTCGGCGGTACAGAACTTGTAATGAAAGAACCTCCGGCAATGACCGATTCTTCTCCGATGACCGTCTCGCCGCCGAGAATCGTCGCTCCGGAATAAATTGTTACATTATCTTTAATTGTCGGATGACGTTTGACACCGGCCAGCTGCTGCCCGCTTCGGGTAGAAAGCGCACCGAGCGTCACGCCCTGATATAATTTTACATGATCGCCGATACAAGTCGTTTCGCCAATAACAACGCCCGTACCATGATCGATAAAGAAATACTCCCCGATCGTTGCACCGGAGTTGATGTCGATTCCTGTCCGGCTATGGGCATGCTCCGTCATAATTCTCGGTATAAACGGAACATTCTTTATATAAAGTTCATGGGCAATACGATAGATAAAAATCGCATAAAGGCCCGGATACGAAAAGATGATCTCTTCCTTACTCTTTGCTGCCGGGTCACCGTCAAATCCCGCCTGCACATCCTTCAAAAGCTGTTTCTGAATGTGAGCCAGCCGTCCAAAGAAATAACTGCAGATATCCTCCGCCTGAACGGCAATCTCCTCTTCACTTTTATTCTCCTCGTTCTTATAATTCAATGCGATCTCAATCTGCTGTTTTAAAACCACATAAACTTCTGTCAATGTATTTCCGATAAAATATTCCGGCGCTGTATCCGTAATATTTTCCGTCCCAAAATATCCCGGGAACATCACCCGTCGGAGATCTTTGATCACCCCGATGATAGCGCCCCTGTTCGGCAGATGTTTACCCGTTTTTATGGCAAATGACTCTTCGGATGAATAATACTGGGCAATCTCCCTGACCGCCCGGCCAATAGTCATTTTAAATTCTCCACTCATAAATCCGTCCTCCCCATTTTTGAATCGTACTTTATACTATATTATACAAGAAAAAAGGGTTGTTTCCAACCCTTTAAATATCTACACCGGCCAATAATCTTAAATGAGATTTTAATGATTCACATTCATCTTTAGAAAATACAGACATTACCTCGTCGTTGACTTCTTCGACCGCATTCAGCACGCCCTCTTCCAGACTCGCGCCTTTTTTAGTCAGAAGCACCTGAATAAACCGTCGATCCTCTTTACTGATGCTTCTTTCAATCAGACCCTTTTTTTCCATACGCTCCAGAATTCCGGATATCGTGGAATTTTCCAGCTTTAACCTTTCGGCAATTTCCTTTGGACTCCTTCGATCATTTTCCCATAAGCAATATAACACCGCATACTGAATCGGAGTAATGTCAAAAGCTGAAAGTTTTTCAGTCATTTTCAAAAAAACAGAATGTTGCGCCGTTGTCAACAAGTAATTCACGCATTCCTCCAGCTGCACCTGTTTCACTCCCTTTCCCTTATTTAATAAAGATAAATGTTTTTCGACGCATTGTCAATCTTTTTTACTTTTTTTAACAAGTTTTTTTGGCCTTGAATTCTTTTGAATTCAACCAAATCGTGAAAATGTCCAAAAAATTCCTATTTTTTTCTATGTACAAAAATTGAATTTTGCCATTTTTTTAACGTAAAAAACATTGACATTAATATACACCAGAGTTATAATTTTTGTATAGTAATTAGCATGCAAAGTTTTATTATGGCAAGCACTTTGCATGAAACTATCAACCAAATATTTTTAGGAGGCGACATTATGAACAATTTATTAATGGAAGTCGAAAACGAGATCGCAGTGGTAACTATCAATCGTCCAAAGGCATTAAACGCTCTGAACACAGAAACTATCGTAGAACTTAACGAATGCCTGAAAGAAATCGAAGCAAGAGACGACATCAAAGTTGTTATCTTAACAGGTGCTGGACAGAAATCCTTCGTAGCTGGCGCTGATATCTCCGAAATGGTTAACCAGAACCCAGTTGAAGGCCGTGCTTTTGGTCTTAAAGCTAAAGAAGCTTTCGGAAGACTTGAAAACATGCGTCAGGTTACAATCGCAGCTGTTAACGGATTTGCTTTAGGTGGTGGATGCGAAATCTCCATGTCCTGCGACTTCCGTGTTGCATCTGATAACGCTAAATTTGCTCAGCCAGAAACAGGTCTTGGTATTATCCCAGGTTTCGGCGGAACACAGAGACTTCCTCGTTTAGTAAACAAAGGTATCGCTAAAGAAATGATCTTCACATGCGATATGATCAGCGCTCAGAGAGCATATGAAATCGGTCTTGTTAACCATGTTGTATCTCAGGAAGAACTTATCGACTTCTGTAAGAAGATCGCAGCTAAGATCATCGACAAGGGCAGCTACGCTGTTTCTATCGCTAAACAGGCGATCAACATGGGTCTTGACATGGATCTTAACAACGGCTTATCTCTTGAAGCTAACTTATTTGGTCTTACTTTCGCTACAGGCGACAAAAAAGAAGGTATGACAGCATTCCTTGAAAAACGTGGTAGAACATTAACAGATTTCTAATTTGATTTATATCTATCAGAGAACGTTAATTAATACATACATTAGGAGGCTTTTTTACAATGGCGAAAGTAAAAATTATCACAGCAGCTGAAGCTGCTGCTCAGGTCCCAGACGGAGCAGTCATCAATACAGAAGGTTTTGTTCAGGCTGGTCTTTCTGAAACATTAAACAGAGCACTGGAACAGAGATTCCTTGAAACTGGCCATCCAAAGGATTTAACAATCTTTACCGTGGCCGGACAGGGTGCCGGTGCTGGTACGGGTTCTGACCACTTCGCTCATGAAGGCATGGTTAAACGCCTGATTGCTGGTCACTACAATCTTGCTCCAACACTTCGTACTATGGCTATCGAAGGCAAAATCGAAGCATATAACCTGCCACAGGGTACTATGGCTCAGATGGTTCGTGATGCTGCAGGTAAGCGTTTAGGTACATTAACCCATGTTGGTTTGAATACTTATGTTGACCCTCGAATCGAAGGCGCTAAGGTTAATGCCAACACCACAGAAGATATTGTTAAACTTGTTGAAATTGAAGGCGAAGAAAGACTTCTCTTCAAATCTCAGCCATTAGACGTTGTATTTGTTCGCGGTACATACGCTGACGAATCCGGTAACATTACTCTTGAAAAAGAAGCTTGTACTCTGGACGCTACTTCTCTTGCACAGTGTGCAAAGAACAACGGCGGAAAAGTATTTGTTCAGGTAGAAAAAGTTGTCGCTAATGGCAGCCTTGACCCTAGACTTGTTAAAATTCCTGGTATCTATGTAGATGCAGTTATTATCGCCGAAGGCGATGACAACGCTCAGATTTACAAACAGGAATATGACGGTTCTATGACAGGTGATTTCCGTGTTCCTCTTGGTTCTCTTGAAGCTCCAAAGCTGGATGCCAAGAAGATCATTGCACGTCGTGCAGCTATGGAATTGCAGAAAGGTGCTGTTGTCAACCTTGGTATCGGTGTTCCTGAATTCGTATCTGCTGTTGCAAACGAAGAAGGCATCGGTGACTGGATGACATTAACTGTAGAAGCTGGTCCTGTCGGTGGTGTTCCACAGGGCGGTTCCCGTTTTGCAGGTTCCGTAAACGTTGATTGTATCCTTGATCAGCCATACCAGTTCGACTTCTATGATGGCGGCGGTATTGACCAGGCTTTCCTCGGTCTTGCACAGGTTGATGAAAAGGGTAACTTAAACGTAAGTAAGTTCGGCGGACGTATCGCTGGTTGCGGCGGATTTATCAACATTTCCCAGAACGCCAAGAAAGTTTACTATCTTGGTACATTCACAACTGGCGGTCTGAAGATCGCTACAGGTGATGGAAAACTGGAAATCACTCAGGAAGGTAAAGCCAAAAAATTCGTTAAAGAAGTTGAGCAGATCACATTCTCCGGTACATATGCTGCCAAAATTGGTCAGCCAGTAGTATACATTACCGAAAGAGCTGTATTTGAACTTCGTCCAGACGGCGTTTACTTAACAGAAATCGCACCTGGTATTGATTTACAGACTCAGGTTCTTGATCTTATGGATTTCGCACCAAAGATGGATGGCGAACCAAAATTAATGGACGCTCGTCTTTTCACAGACGAATTAATGGGTCTTGCTGAATAATCAAACACACATATAAGTGCCATCAAAAGGGATGGGTTGTTATCCATCCCTTTTTTTTGGTAAAAAAACAGAATAAAATAAGATAATATAACCTTTAAGGGGGCCAATTTGTTATGAATTTAGGTATTTTAGTATTGGTTGCCGCATTAATCTTATTCGGTTTATTAGCATTTAAACAGATTAACGCATTAATTCTGGCGCCATTGGTAACCATCTTCGTAATCGTTTGTTCCGGTCTGCCAATTCTTGAAAGTTTGAAAACAGCTTTCATGCCGGCCGCTTCTGATTACGTAACAAGCTACTTTTTAACCTTCTTTGTTGGTGCATTGTTCGGAGCTGTTTACCAGCATACAGGCGCTGCAGAGTCTATTTCCAGAACTCTGGCCGGTTTATGTAAAGGTAAATTTGTTGCACCAATCGTTATGACCATCACAGGTATCCTGACCTATGGCGGCGTTAGTGGTTTCGTAGTATTCTTCGTAATCTACCCAATCGCTCTGAACCTGTTCAAAGAAGCGAATCTGACACGTCGTCTGATTCCGGCTGCAATTTCTGCCGGATGCTGGACATGGTCCATGTATGGTCCTGGTTCACCATCCATCCAGAACGTTATCGGTATGAACAGCCTGGGAACACCTTCCACAGCAGCTCTTGTTCCTTCCATAATTGCTACCGTTGCTTCTTATGTTCTGATTTTCTTATGGCTTGAAATGAGAGGCCGCAGTTTCACAAAGAAAGGTCTTGTATTTGATGATCCTTCTTTGAAATTCCAGTTATCTCCTGAAGAGATGGCTGTGGATGAAGACAAAGACCTTCCAAACTTCTGGATTGCTCTTATTCCTATCGTAGCTATCCTTGTTGCTTTTAACGGCTTCAGACTTCCTGTTGAAACAGCAGTATTCCTTGGTGTTGCTTTAGCTACAATCCTTATGTGGAACCGTGTTAAAGGTCTCAACGCCTGGATCGCAGTATTCAACGAAGGCGCTGCTAACTCCGGTGTATCCATCCTGAATACAGCTATCGTAGTTGGTTTCGGTGGTGTTGTTAAGAATACACAGGGATTTGCCGATCTGGTAGAAGTTCTTAAGACGCTCAACATGCCTGCACTTGTATTCGTTATGATTACAGTTGCTATCTGTGCCGGCGCTTGTGGTTCTGCTTCCGGTGGTATGGGTGTTGCATTCAACGCTTTAACAGATACATATATTGAATTAGGCGCAAGTCTTGAACATGTTCATCGTATCGCTACAATCGCAGCCGGTACTCTGGACAGCTTGCCGCACCAGGGTGCTCAGATTACGCTGCTTGGTATCTGTAAGATGACACACAGAGAAGCTTACTTCGATATCTTTGTTACACAGATTGTTATTCCATTCATCGCATGCTTTATCTTCATCATCTTCGCATCGATGGGATTATAGGATTAACTGATCGAATCGAGTACGCAAAGGCGTCCGTAAAATCCAATGGTTTTACGGACGCCTTTTTTCTCAGCTTATAACAGACAGTGTTCCCGATACTCCGGACAGCACCACAGTTCCAAATTAGCCGAACAGCTTCTTCTGATAATAGGAATCCGCATTATAAATAGCCGCCGCCGGATTATGTCCTGTCACCCGGTCTTTAACTACCATGGTGGTTGTCAACCCTTCTGCATATTTATAAAACAAGCTGTCGTGCCCGACGCAAAGCCCCATGACAATATTCAAATCCGTTTTTGCCGCATTTAACAGCTTGGCCTGAAGAATCGGATTACACATATTCACCCCGACAGCACAACACTCTTCACGAATCCCCACCGACGTTTTAGGTTGGGCGCCCACCTTACAGGCAATACCATACACCTCAAAGCCATGATGCCGCAAAATCTTTGTCAGCATTCGGGTTTCCCGGATCAATCCGACACAGGTGGCAATACCGATTTTCTTAAAGCCCATCCGCTTGGCAAATTCAATCGTCTCCTCAACCCGGGTCAATCGGCCATAACCTTCATACTCCACATCCGCCGCCTGAACCATCACATTATGGTTATCCGGCTCATTATAAGCCGCCATGGCCTCTGCTTTCACCGTCTCCTCCAGATGGGTCGTCAGACAAAAGCCCGGATACGTTTTATTCCCCACATTACAATTCGTTACGCCGCAGTCACTGCAGCTTAATTTTACATCACACATACGATATCTCCCCGCCTTTTCTAATTTTCATAACTTTATTGTAATATCTTTTATCTCCTGCGTCCATATCCTAAAATTACAAAAATTATTTCCTAAAATTCAACTATTATCCGCCTTCGCGTGATATAATGAAACATGTAAAAATCTTTTATCGGCACACAGATTGACCGATAATTTTCAACCAAAGGAGTGTTCTTATGAACTGGCAACACCTGATCTATTTTAAAAAGGTCGCCGAATGTGAACATCTGACTCGCGCTTCCGAAGAGCTTTTCATTTCAACTTCGGCTCTGAGCAAGGCCATCGCCAATCTGGAAGAAGAGCTTGGCGTTGTGCTCTTTGAAAAATCAGGCCGAAACATTCAATTAAACCGTTACGGAAAAATGTTTTACAACTATGTTGTGAATGCCACCGAAGAGATTGAAGAAGGCATCCATTTTATTCAGCGAGCGGCTAACGTATGCACCGGTGATGTTTATGTAAGCAGCATTTTTTCCGTAGGTACCAATTATCTTCCGGAACTTCTTGGCCGTTTTCACAAAGAATATCCTCAGATTCATATTGAATTATCCCAAAAAACAACACGGCAAATTTTATCTGAACTTAATTCAAATCAATTGGACCTGGGATTTTGCAGTGAATTTAATCAGGCGGAGGATTATCCCTTCATCAATCGCGATCTGCTGTACGCTGAAGAAATATTTCTGGCTGTTCCAGCCGATCACCCTCTGGCGGGCCGCAAAGAAGTATGCTTTGATGATATCCGGAATGAAAATTTTATCAGCTATAACCACGCCACCGGAATTGCTTCGACCATCAATAATGCCATTCAAAAAACAGCAGGCCCGGATTTTCATTTAAAAACCGTCTTCTTAGTCAATGACCCTTATACGATCACTCATATGATATCAAAGGGCCTTGGCCTCGGTTTTGTCATTGAAAACTCAAGCCTGTATACAACAAATATAAAACTTTTAAAAGTATCGGATCTGAATTTCTTCCACCCGATCTATATGGTATGGAAGGATAAAGTATACATGTCCCCGGCAGCCAATGCGCTGCGTGAATACGCTCTGTGCCACCGTTCACTGCGCACACCGTTTATTCGGCCTGTCTTTTAGCGGCCTATGGCCTTATAACGCCGCTGTCTGGCCCGCCTGCGCCGACGCTCGGCGGCCCTGGAAGGTGCAAGTACCGTCCAGCAGACAATCCGCACAACCATTATGCCGAAGAAAGCGCCGACGCTGTCAATACACACATCCCGAACCGCCGGACTTCTGCCTCCGACAAAGGATTGATGGTACTCATCCGTGCAGGCAAAGCCTACGCAAATGACACCGGCCACCAACAGAAGCGGAAACCCTCGAAGGCCATATACATAAAAGGGCAGCGCAACAGTAATCGCCAAAATAAAATATTCTGTCATATGAGCTGCTTTTCGCACATAATGTTCAATTTTATCCGCATAGGCCTCGACCTGCCAATCCTCTAACGGCTTATCCAGAATCCGGCCGCCGACTTCTACAATTTTACAGCTCACCCTGTGACTGAGCTGGCCCGAATCAACGCCGGATTGGCCGGAAAAAGAAAAAATAAGCGCCATCATAGCCAGCATAGGCACAAAAGAGAAGGGTTTCAATATAAAAAAGAAAATACGTTTTAACATAAATCATCAATCCTTTAAGTAAGTATATAAAATGTTTTCTTCTTATCATACGCTCATAAAAACAAAAAATCAACAAAAGAAGGGAAATACGTGAAGAGAGTTACAAACACAAATGACATTTTAATCAAAAGATTTTGCTTTGGAATAGGGCTTGCTCTATTGGCGGCCGCAGTCGCGGCGGCTCCTTTCAGCGGCGGATTTGGCGGCCTTATAAGCGGATGGAAGGAAATCCTCATTTCCCCCTGTCCTCTGATCACAGACTATTTTGGGATTGGCGGCGTGGCCGGCACCTTTTTTAATGCCGCAATATGCAGCCTGACCTGCCTGCTGATCACCGTTTTATGCCGCGCACGGACAACGCCATCCTTTTTGGCCGCTTATATGCTTCTGGTCGCTCATTGCTTCTACGGAATGAATTTCCTGAATATATGGCCCTGTTATATCGGTGTGATCGTTTACTATCACTACAGAAAAAAAGATTTTAGAGAACACCTGCATATTGCCATGTTTTCAATGTCTTTCGGGCCTCTGGTCAGTGAGATGCTTTTTCGGTACACCTTGGGTGATTCTTATGTTCAGGGCGATGTCCGCATAACATTAGCAGGAGTTCTGTTGACCATTCTCGTCGGGCTGGCCGCCGGTATTGCGCTTCCCGGGATGCTGGAAGGGGCTTTGTGGATGCACAAAGGATACAACCTATACAACGGCGGACTGGCATTTGGCCTCGTAGGAGGGTTTTTATATGCTCTCCTATATAAAACCATTGGCCGTGAATCTTCAGGTCTTATAGATCCAAATAATCCCTTCTATGACGGGCTCGGTGAGTCCAATTGGTTTTTCGCCAATTTGTTTTTTATGATCCTATTTGGCGTCTCGCTGATCATTGGTTATGTACTGAACGAAAAAAGCTTTAAAGGTTATGGAAACCTCGTAAAAGAAACGGGCCATTGGTCGAATTTTGCCGAGAAATACGGTATGCCGTTATGCTTGATCAATTTTGGATGTTATGGTTTTATGGTACTTGCCTATATGAATCTCATTATGCTTCTGACTGAAGGCATGGCCTTTACAGGCCCAACAGTGGGCGCCATTTTTGCAGCCATGACCTTTTCGGCCATCGGCCAACATCCGAAAAATACCTGGTCTATATTTGTCGGTTACGTCCTTCTTTCCATAGGCGTCACCCTTCTATGTACCATAGAAGGAGAGGCTGTTCCATGGACTTTGACGACTCAGGGTTATATAAACGGTGTAGCCTTCGCCACCGGATTGGCGCCAATCGCCGGAAGATATGGCTGGCGGGTAGGAATCGCTGCCGGAATCATCAGCGCTTCATTATGCACCTCAACTGCAGCCATTCAC
>CATZYB010000017.1 GCA_958426095.1 uncultured Lachnospiraceae bacterium | reverse complement strand
GGGGCGATCGGGCGGCTATATCGGCCAGAGTTGATGAATTGTCGCGGCAGCGCCGGGAAAAACAGCCGTTGGAATATCCAAGTGCGGGAAGCACATTTAAACGGCCGGAAGGTTACTTCGCCGGAAAGCTGATCCAGGATGCCGGATTGAAAGGATATCGTGTCGGCGACGCTATGGTATCGGAAAAGCACAGCGGGTTCGTTATCAATGCCGGAGAGGCGACGGCGGCCCAGGTAAGACAGTTGATGGCGGATGTGGACCGGGAAGTTTATCAGAAATTTCAGGTACATTTGGAGCCGGAAGTGCGGATGATCGGAGAATTTTAAAGGTTCATCAATGAAGGACGGCTGGATAAATTCACTTAGAGGAGGCGGAAGATGCGATTTGTTATTGTAACGGGAATGTCCGGAGCAGGAAAAAGTTCTGTGTTGAAAATGTTGGAGGATATCGGTTATTTTTGTGTGGATAATCTTCCTGTGCCGCTTCTGCCTAAATTTGCCGAACTGGCTTCCGGGCAGGGGGAAAATACAATGCCGTTGGTGGCTCTCGGCATTGATATCCGCAGCGGCGAGAGCCTGATGACGGTAAATAAAGTTTTAGAAAATATCGAAGATTTGGAAATTAACTATGAAATCCTGTTTTTGGATTGCGAAGACGATGTTCTGATCAAACGGTATAAAGAGACGCGCCGACAGCATCCATTGGCGGCCCGGGGCCGCATCGAAGACGGAATCAAAAATGAACGAAAGAAAATGCAGTTTTTAAAACAGCGGGCCAGTTATATTATTGATACAAGCCAGATGCTTGTCCGGGACCTGAAAGGCGAAGTGGACAAAATTTTCGTTAAAAATGAGCCGTATCAGAATTTTTATTTAACAGTGCTTTCTTTTGGATTCAAGTACGGTATTCCGACAGACTCGGATTTGGTCTTTGACGTACGTTTTCTGCCGAATCCTTATTATGTGGAGAGCCTTCGTAAAAAAACGGGCAATGACTTTGAAGTCAGGGATTATGTGATGAATTGTAAAGAATCGGTCGTGTTTCTGGACAAGATTGAAGATCTGCTGGTTTTTCTTGTCCCTGAATATATCAAAGAGGGAAAAAATCAGTTGGTGATCGCAGTCGGATGTACCGGCGGAAAACATCGTTCAGTGACTATGGCTAATGGCATTTTTGAACGGCTTAAAGCGAAGGACTACAGTGTCAAAGTGGAACATAGAGATATTTCCAAAGATGCGCTTCGAAATAAATAGACAGGAGTGAAGCTATGTCTTTTTCGGGTCGTGTAAAGGAAGAACTTTCCTATCAGACAGGCAGTGCAATGCATTGCCGTATTGCTGAAACAGCTGCTATTTTGAGCATGAATGGACAGATATTTCAGGATGAAGAAGGAAAAGTATCGATAAAAATACACACAGAAAACCTTGCGGTTGCAAGAAAATACTTTACATTAGTGAAAAAAACATATAATATAGATGTTGACTTATGTATTAGAAATCATATCCATACCGGCAAAAACCGTATATACATACTGGAAGTGAAAGAAGATTATGCGGCCAGGAAAATATTGAGTTCGGTCAAGTTTATGAATGGTGACGGAAAGATTGAGGAAAACTATGCGATAGTTCATCCGCTGATCTTTCAGAAGGCATGTTGTAAACGCGCATTTTTAAGAGGATTGTTTTTATGTGCCGGTTCGATCAGTGAACCGGAAAAGACCTATCATTTTGAAATTGTATGCACAACAGTTGAACGGGCACAGCAGATATGCGATATGATGAAAATATTTAATATCGATGGAAAATGGATTACCCGGAAAAAATATTACGTCGTGTATATCAAAGAAGCATCCCAGATCGTTGACATGCTCAACGTTATGGAAGCCCATGTTTCTCTGATGGAATTGGAGAATATCCGTATTTTAAAAGAAATGAGGAATTCGGTAAATCGGCGTGTGAATTGCGAAACAGCAAATATTTCTAAGACTGTATCTGCGGCGGTGAAACAGATTGAGGATATTACGTATATCCGAGATACCGTAGGATTCAGTGAGTTAACCGATGGATTAAAAGAGATAGCCCAGCTTCGGCTGGAGTATCCGGAGGCATCATTGATCGAACTGGGGAAACTGTTGTCGACTCCCGTAGGTAAATCCGGTGTGAATCACCGATTACGTAAGTTGAGTCTCTTGGCAGACGAGTTAAGAGCTAGAAGTTAGCAAAGGGTAGAAAGGCAAGGTACGATTATGGTTTCAAAGAGTATGACGATTAATATTCCAAAAGGGTTGGAAGCCCGGCCGGTAGCATTGCTTGTTCAGGTTGCAAGTCAATATGAGAGCAGCATTTACGTGGAGATTCAGGAGAAAAAGGTAAATGCAAAGAGTATTATGGGAATGATGAGCCTGGGACTGGCTGAAGGTGAAAAAATTACCATTATTGCAAACGGACCGGATGAAAACGATGCTGTAGAGGCGATTGACAAATATATATCAAAGCAGTAATTACATTACTACGTTCCTTAAAATCGAAGGTGCAGATATGCGCCTTCGATTTTCTGAAAATAAAAATAAAAAAAGAAGGGGAGGAAAAGGGATGAGTACTAAAGGAATCAAGAAATTTAAAAAAGTACTGGTTGCAAACCGGGGAGAAATCGCGATTCGTATTTTCCGGGCATTAAATGAGCTGGGAATCGGCACGGTTGCAGTTTTTTCAAAAGAAGATAAATATGCTATGTTTCGTACGAAAGCAGATGAGGCTTATCTTTTAAATCCGGATAAAGGACCGGTTGACGCCTATCTGGATATTGATACGATCATTCGTATAGCAAGGGAACATCAGGTGGATGCGATCCATCCGGGTTATGGATTTTTATCTGAAAATCCATATTTTGCGGAGGCCTGCGAAAAGAGCGGCATTGTGTTTATCGGACCAACGGCGGACATGATGCGGGCCATGGGAGATAAGATTTCTTCAAAGAAAATGGCGATGGAGGCTGAAGTGCCGACGATTCCTGGGATTGACAAAGCCGTGGAAAACTATGAAGAAGTTGAAAAGGCGGCAGATTTTATCGGATATCCGGTAATGCTGAAAGCTTCCAACGGCGGCGGCGGCCGCGGTATGCGTATCGTTAATTCTGCGAATGAATTGGAAAAAGCTTACCGTGAAGCCAGAGAAGAGTCCAGAAAAGCTTTTGGCGATGAACAGATTTTCATTGAAAAATATCTGAGAAGCCCAAAACATATCGAAGTTCAGATCCTGGCCGACAATCATGGAAATGTCGTTCATCTTTATGACCGTGACTGTTCGGTGCAGAGACGTCATCAGAAGGTTGTGGAATATGCACCGGCCTTTACTGTACCGGATGAAGTGCGTGATGAGATTTTCGAAAGCTCCATCCGTTTGGTGAAACACGTGGGTTATCGGAATGCGGGAACATTGGAATTCCTTGTGGATGATCAGAACCATCCATATTTTATCGAGATGAATCCGCGAATCCAGGTAGAGCATACGGTATCTGAAATGGTTACAGGCATTGATATCGTTCAGTCTCAGATCATGATCGCAGAAGGCTATACGCTTGATTCTGAGGAAATCGGAATTCCTTCCCAGGATGCTGTAAAACTGAACGGTTATTCCATTCAGACACGTATCACAACCGAAGATCCGGTCAACAACTTCCTTCCGGATACGGGAAGGATCACCGTTTACCGTTCCGGTTCAGGTAATGGCCTGCGTCTGGATGGCGGTAATGCTTATACAGGTGCAGAAATTCTGCCTTATTATGACAGCCTTCTTGTTAAAGTTATTTCCTATGACCGTACATTTAAAGGCGCTATCCGGAAATCTCTTCGTGCATTGAAAGAGATGCGTATCCGTGGAGTTAAGACAAATATTCAGTTTCTGATCAATGTGCTGAATCATGAAGTTTTCCAGGAAGGAAAATGTTATACAACTTTTATTGAAGAGACACCGGAACTGTATGATCTGCAAAAAGGGCAGGACCGTGCCACAAAGATTCTTGAGTTTATCGGTGATAAGATCGTCAATCCTCAGAACGGTGAAAAACCATATTTGGAAGCGCATCGCCCGCCGGTATATGATGAGAAGAAACCGATTTACGGTACGCGGGATGAATTCCTGAAACTGGGTGCAGAGGCATTTACACAGAAAATTCTCAGAGAGGACCGTCTTTATGTCACAGATACGACGATGCGTGACGCTCAGCAGTCTCTGTTTGCAACCCGTATGCGTACGAGAGATATTATTGACGCAGCTCCGGCGGCCAATGCTTTCCTTGCCAATGCTTTCTCTGTAGAAGCCTGGGGCGGTGCAACTTATGATACAGCCTATCGTTTCTTAAAAGAGTCTCCATGGCGCAGACTTTCTACATTACGTCAGTTGATGCCGAACACATTGATCCAGATGCTGCTCCGTGCATCGAATGCAGTTGGCTACAGCAATTACCCGGATAATGTGGTTAAAGAATTTATTCAGGTTTCCGCGGGCCGTGGTATTGATGTATTCCGTATCTTTGACAGTCTGAACTGGATGGAAAATATGAAGATGCCGGTTGAAGAAGCTTTGAAGACCGGAAAGATCGTAGAAGGTGCGATTTGCTATACCGGTGATATTTCCAATCCAAATGAGACAAAATATACATTAGATTACTACATGAAGAAGGCCAAAGAGATTGAGGCTATGGGATGTCATATCCTGACGATCAAGGATATGGCCGGACTGCTGAAACCATATGCGGCTAAGACGCTGATCACCGAGCTGAAAAAAGAACTGAAGATTCCTGTGAACTTACATACACATGACACAACAGGAAGCGGTGTGAGTACCGTATTAATGGCCGCAGAGGCCGGTGTGGATATTGCCGATATGGCCATTGAATCCATGAGCTCCATGACAAGTCAGCCGTCTATGAATACCATTGTCGCAATGATGGAAGGAACAGAGAGAGATACAGGACTTAATCTGGCAGAACTGCATGAACTCAGTGAATACTATGCCCGTGTACGTGAGGTTTATAAACCATTTGAAAGCGGAATGTATTCTCCGAATTCTGAAATTTACAAATATGAGATTCCTGGCGGTCAGTATTCCAACCTCCTGGCTCAGGTCAAGGATATGGGAGAAAAGGAACGTTTTGACGATATCAAACGTCTTTACAAAGAAGCTAACGATCTGCTTGGAAATATTGTGAAGGTCACGCCAACCTCCAAAGTTGTCGGCGACCTGGCAATTTTCATGTTTAAGAATAATCTGGATAAAAATAATATTCTCACAGCAGGAAAAGATATTTCTTATCCGGAATCTGTCGTAGAATATTTCAAAGGTATGATCGGCCAGCCGGATGGGGGCTTCCCGGAAGAATTCCAGAAGATCGTTCTTAAGGGTGCGGAACCGATCAGTGTCCGTCCGGGAACATTGCTGGAGAGCGTGGATATTAAACAGATTGAAGCTTACCTGAAGAGCAAATTTGATCTGTCTTCCTTTACACCGTTGGAAATCCGTCAGAAAGCAGTCAGCTATGCCCTCTATCCAAAGGTATATGAAGATTATTGCAATCACCTGGAAGCTTACAACGACGTATCCCAGCTTCAGAGTCACGTTTACTTCTATGGCCTGAGACCGAGAGAAGAGACGATCGTAAATATCGGTCAGGGTAAGACACTGATCATTAAATATATCAGTAAGACTGCTGCTAACGACGAGGGAAAATGCACATTGACTTTTGAAGTCAATGGTTCTGTCCGTGAGATCGTGGTCGAAGATAAGAATGAAATTGTCCATGTAAATCAGAAACCAAAGGCAGATAAATCCGATCCGAAACAGATCGGTTCCTCCATCCCTGGAACGGTATGCCAGATTTTTGTTAAGAAAGGTGATAAAGTCGATGTCAATACGCCGCTTCTCGTTGTCGAGGCTATGAAGATTGAAACGACCATTGTTTCGAAAACGGCTGGTGTTGTCGATGAGATTTTTGTCACTGAGGGCGACAAAGTAAATTCTGAAGACCTGCTTATGACATTTAAACTGTAAAATATGGTAAAATAGTACATATATGATTTTCAGGAAGGAGAGGCGCGGATATAATCTGATCGAAGATTTTGTAACGCGGAAAGAATGATGTCTGATAAAGAAAAGAAAATGACAAAGTATGATATGAAGATGCAGCGCCGGCGCGAAGAGGAATTAAGGCAGCAGAGAAAGTCCAGATATTCGGCGATTGCTGCGGTGCTGGTCGTTGTTGTTATCGTCGCAGTGCTTGCAGTTAAAATTTACGGGGGTTATCAGGACAAACATGGCGCTTATGTGACCGTTGGAGAGCATGAGGTTCAGCGGGCTGAGTATGAATACTATTTTTATGCGGGCGTGAACAGCCTGTATTCCTATTATGGAAACTATCTCAGCTATATGGGACTGGACCTGTCCAAACCATTGGATGAGCAGACTTACATGGAAGGCATGACATGGAAAGATTATTTTGATCAGCAGGCGGTAGAGCAATTGAAACAGGTATACGCCCTGACGGATGCTGCAGCGGAAGCCGGTTTTGAGTATGATGCGACGGAAGAAGTAAATTCTTTTGTGGAATCAGTGGAGACGGCCGCGGAAAATGCCAATGTGAGTGTTAATGATTATCTGAAATCTGCCTACGGCAGTCTGGCTACGATCGATAATATCAAGACCTTTGTTGAAAAGAGCAGTGTATCCACAGCTTATTATAACAGCATAGAAGACGGTACGGAAATCAGCAGTGATGAAGTAAATGCTTATTATGATGAGAACAAAGATGAATATGATTCTGTAGATTATCTGGCCTGCAAGATTGAGGCCGATATTCCGGAGGAAACAGAGACGGCTGCTGAAACAACGACCAGTGAGACAGAGACGGCCGCTGAAACAACGACCAGCGAGACAGAGACTGCTTCGGAAACAACGGCCGACGAAACAGAGACAGCCGGTGAAACAGAAACTTTGAGCGAAGAAGAAAAGGCCGCTCAGGAGGCTGAGGAAGAAGCTGCGAAAGAAGCGGCGATGGCAAAAGCCAAAGAAAAAGCGGATGAAATGCTGGATCAGATTACGGATGAGGCCTCTTTTGAAACTCTGTATGCAGACTACGCCACAGATAATACGGCAGAGTATGAAAAAACAAATGTGAAAAAGGCATCTGTTTCTCCAACAGGAGTTGCAGAGTGGCTGTTTGACAATGAACGTCAGGCCGGAGATACGACAGTCATCGAAGATACGACGAATAATGCGTATTATGTGGTTTATTTCGCAGACCGTTATCTGGATCATACGAAAACAGTGGATGTTCGTCACATTCTGATTCGTTCGGATGCAGAGACGACAGATGAAATGACAGATGAAGAAAAGGCAACGGCCGAGGAAAATGCCAAAGCTGAGGCCAAACAGAAGGCTGAAGATATTTATGCGGAATGGCAGAATGGTGATGCCACAGAAGACAGCTTTGCGGCTTTAGCTGAGGCGAATAGTGAAGATACAGGTTCCAGTGCAAATGGCGGACTGTATGAGGCAGTGTCAAAGGGACAGATGGTTGCCAGCTTCAACGACTGGATTTTTGATGAGGCACGGAAACCAGGCGACACAGAAATCATCGAAACAGATTACGGTTACCATGTAATGTACTTTGTAGGTGATAATGCAGAAGAATGGTATGCAAAGATTGAAAGTACGCTTCTTTCAAATAAAATGCAGGAATATATGACAGGTTTGACCGAGAATCTGGAGGTTGTCGATAAACGCGGCAATATTTCATATTTGCATTCGGCCGAAACAGAGTCCGAGACAGAGACTGTAACCGATACGAATGCTGAAACAACAGCTGAGACAACAGCAGAAACAGAATCAGCAGCAGAATAACAATAAAAGTTCTCTCCATAAGAAACGATTTTAAGGTTTTTGTGGAGAGAACTTTTTACTATTGTATATTTCTATAGAATCCGATAAAATAAACTTAATATACACGTAAGAAAAAGGGGGAAAAATGTTTTTATGGACGGTGCAATGTTTATTGGGACATGGTGGTCTTTGGTTCCGCCGCTTCTGGCCATTATTTTGGCTTTAGTTACCAAAGAGGTGTATAGTTCTCTGTTTATCGGCGTCGCTTTTGGGGCGCTCCTCTATGCAGGGTTTCAGCCGTGGAACGCTTTTGTAGCATTTTTTGACATTATGAAGAGCAGTATGAATTTAAATATTTTAATTTTTGATGTATTGCTCGGAATGATCATTGTTTTGATGGCGAAGTCCGGCGGTTCGGCGGCTTACGGGAAATGGGCCGGAACGAAGATCAAGTCAAAGAAGAGCGCCATGCTGGCGACAACAGGACTGGGTGTCCTGATTTTTGTGGATGACTATTTTAACTGTCTGACCGTAGGTTCGGTTATGCGTCCGGTCACTGACCGCTTCAAGGTATCCAGAGCAAAGCTGGCTTATATTATTGATGCGACGGCAGCGCCGGTATGTATCATTGCGCCGGTTTCCAGTTGGGCGGCTGCGGTAAATTCCTATGTGCCGGACGATGCGGGAATTACCGGATTCCAGTTGTTTTTAAGGACGATTCCTTATAATCTTTATGCCTTGCTGACCCTGGCCATGGTCCTTTATATTGTTATTACAGGGTTTGATTTTGGATTGATGAAAAAGCATGAGCAGAATGCGGCCAAAGGAGATTTATTTACCAGCGGCGCCGAAGAATTTGAGCAGATAAAGGACGATGAAGTTTCAGCAAATGGACGCGTATTTGACCTGGTACTGCCGGTGGCAGTGTTGATCGTTTCTGCCATTGGGGCCATGATCTATACGGGCTTTCTGGGCGGCGCTACGGATATAGTTACAGCCTTTGCCGGATGCGATGCGGAAACCAGCCTGATTTTTGCGACCATGCTCACCATTTTCTTTATGCTGTTTTTATATCTGCCGCGTAAAGTTGTGACTTTTAAAGGTTTTATGGACAGTTTTGTGGAAGGATTCAAATTGATGATTCCGGCCGTGGCTATCCTGATCTTTGCCTGGTCGTTAAAAGGCGTGGGTGATGCACTTGGTATTGCAGCCTTTGTCGAAGGTGTTGTTGGAAGCAATACTTCAGCCAGTGTATTTATTCCGGCGATCATGTTTATGATTGCTATTTTCCTGGCGTTCTCCACAGGTACAAGCTGGGGCACCTTTGCCATTCTTGTGCCGATCGTTATTGCCATGTTCCCGGGAGCAGAACAGCTGGAAATGATGATTATCTCTGTTTCCGCCGTTCTTGCCGGCGCTGTCTGCGGCGATCATGTGTCGCCGATCTCCGATACGACGGTCATGTCCTCCGCCGGAGCCCAGAGCAATCATATCAACCACGTGTCGACCCAGATGCAGTACGCAACGGTAGTTGCCGTGGTATGTATCGTTGGTTATCTCATTGCCGGGTTTGTGAAAATCTGGTGGGTAACTCTTGGATTGAGTCTGGCGATCTTGATGATCGTTTTATCCTTTATGCGGAAGTATGCAGAAGGAAAGGATAGAAAGGCTGTTTCCGATGATTAAAATTGACGTGCCCTATATCAGCCAAAGGGGCAGCTATCCTACCGGATGTGAGAGCGTGTCAACGGTAATGCTTCTGCAATTTTTAGGTTATGATCTTTCGGTGGATGAATTCATTGAAAAATACCTGGATTGCCGCAAATTTGAAATGCGGGACGGCCAGCTTTACGGGCCGGATCCGAGGGAATATTTTTGCGGCAGTCCCTATAATGAGGAGGATTTTGGCTGTTATGCTCCGGTTATATGCAAAGTGCTGGAAAAGGCCTTTGCGGATGAAGGGCTATCCGTTCAGGGCGGCGGAACACAGGGGCGTTCTTATAAGGCGGTCGATGAAACCGGAACGCCGATCCGAGAGCTGTTGGAACGCTATATTAATAAAGGAATGCCTGTGATTTTCTGGGCCTGTATTGATATGCGGGAGCCGATCATCGGGCCGGAGTGGAAGCTGTTGGATACGGGAGAAAATTTCACCTGGATCTCTAACGAACACTGTATGCTTCTGGTAGGCTGCGATGAAGAGGGTTATTATTTTAATGATCCTTACGAAGGCCGCGGCGTCGTACGCTATCCAAAGGAACTGGTCGAAGAACGGCATCAGGCCCAGTATGGGATGGCTGTTGGAGTGTTCTGTACAAACAAAAAATCTTCCTGAAAGAATCGCGTTAAGACTCTCTCGGGAAGATTTTTTGAGTTTATTTCATCCACTCTTCATAATTATCAGCGATTTCCTGGACGGTGTTGATAAGCAGGGACGTGTGATATCCGTCGGACACCATGTGTTGAACATAGGCTGAAAATGGAAGAAGGATTTCTCCGTCTTGTTCAAAATATTTTCCGCACAGGATGATGGGAAAAAGGAGCGGTGATGTCATCGGAGTATCATAGCACTGAGATGTGTAGGAGAGCCACGGGACACAGGAGATCGGTGTGAAATTATCCGGTTTGCCCGGTTTCGTTTTTACGCCTTTAACATCCTTCCATGTTTCCATATCCCGGACACAGTTTTTGTAAAAGACAGAAAAATCCGGATCATATTCGGACCAGATATCTGAAAATGTATGGTCGTCTTTGTGAAATATCGTATAGGATGGATGACATTCATCCCAGTAACCCAGCCGGTGTTCACTGTCGTGGGCCATACGCATTTCTTTGATCCGGTTGACGGCCGTGGACGTCATGTAAAGATATACCGGATAGAAACGGAGCCCCCGCTGTTTGATTTCTTTAAGAAGTTTTGTGATTTTAATATTTGCGTTTAATGTATAGCTGGAATGGACCATTGTCTGATAGTATTTGTAATGCTCGCGGCGTTCCCATGTTTCCATGTCAATTAAATGAAAAGCCATAAAAATCCCTCCCTGATTGATCGTCGATCATTAAATGTCTTAGAAGTATTATAGATAATCCGGCGGGAAATAACAAGAGATTTATCCGGGGATTATTTACAATGATTTTGGAAGCTGGTATAATCTCAATCAATATCAGGGGGATAGGGACTCTGCCAGCTCAGCAAGCCGCGGCATTTCCTGAATGGTACTTTTGAAAGGTGTTAATATGATTGATAAATATGGAAGAGATATATACTATCTGCGGCTGTCGGTGACAGATCTGTGTAATCTGAGATGCCGGTATTGTATGCCGGGAGAGGGCGTAGGAAAACGGCGCCATGAAGATATGCTGACTGAAGATGAAATGATTCAGGCAGTATCGGCCGCCGCCGCTCTGGGAATTACAAAAGTTCGGATCACCGGAGGTGAGCCGCTTGTAAAAAAGAATATCCTTTCAATCTGCCGACGGGTGTCGGAGATTCCGGGCATACAGGAAGTGGCTTTGACGACCAACGGCATAAGGCTTTCAGAGATGGCACGTCCGCTGCTGGAAGCCGGGGTGCAGAGATTGAATATCAGTCTGGACACATTGAATCCGGAAAAATACAGATATATTACGCGTATTGGAAATTTTGAGGAAATCTGGAAGGGGTTTCTTACAGCGCTGGATACAGGGTTTAAAAAAATTAAGATTAACGCAGTTTTGCTTGGCGGGTTTAATGATGATGAAATCATTTCCTTAGCGGAACTTACGAGAATTTATCCGGTGGATGTCCGGTTTATCGAATGGATGCCAATGTATGACAGCGGTGATTTTAATGAAACGGCGATGGTTCCGGGAAAGCGTGTCCTTTCACAGCTTGACGGAATTGTCCCGGTCGCGCCGGATGGAGGAGTCGCCGACTTGTACAGGCTTCCGGGAGCCCTTGGAAATATCGGATTGATTACGCCGGTCAGCAGTCATTTTTGCGATGAGTGCAGCCGCATTCGTTTATCGGCTGACGGGAAATTAAAACCATGTCTTCATTGGGGGGACGAACTGAATATTAAAGGTCTTGATGATGTTGGTATGCAGGACCAGTTTAAGAAGGCGATTGGAGAAAAGCCGTTTCGGCATGGTGAGCTTTCTGTAGAGAAGCGGAGTATGGCGGGACGTCTGATGAATCAGATTGGGGGCTGAAACATAGAATGAATGATTTTACACATTTTAATGACCAGGGACGGGCAAAAATGGTAGATGTGGGTGAGAAACCGGTATCCCGCAGGACTGCGGCAGCATCGGCCAGCGTTTGGGTGAATGCCGACACATTTCAACGCATTCAGACCGGCGGCGTGAAAAAAGGCGATGTGTTGACGGTGGCTCAGATCGCGGGTATTATGGGAGCCAAGAGGACGTCGGAACTGATTCCCATGTGTCATCCGATTCCTGTCCAGGGAATCGATCTGTCCCTTCGGTTGGATGAGGAAAATTATCGGATAGAGATTCTGGCTGACGTGAGCTGCGATGGGAAGACGGGCGTGGAGATGGAAGCTTTAACGGCTGTTTCTGTGGCGGCCCTGACGGTTTACGATATGTGCAAGGCGATACAAAAGGATATAAAGATTACCGATATCTGCCTTTTGGAGAAAACCGGAGGTGTTCACGGAGATTTTTCCAGAGAGGAAAGAAGATGGTCATAAAAGGAGAGTTTTCCTTCCTGAAAGAAAAAAAACATAGGATTTCCTTTGTGGGCGCCGGGGGAAAAACGACGCTCATGTATGCTTTGGCGAGGCGCTTTGCGGAAAATGGAGCGCGGACGCTTATTACGACCACGACCCATATTTATCGGCCGGAGGGAGATGTGTGGGCGCGCAGTCCGGAAGCCGCAGAAAGCCTGTGGCGCCGTGGCTTTTATGCCGTCGCCGGTCGGCCGGACGGGGACGGGCCGCCGGAAAAACTGACAGCTCTGCCGGAACAGGAACTGAACATGTATATAGGGATGGCGGATATTGTCCTGATTGAAGCGGACGGGGCAAAAAGGATGCCGTGCAAAGTGCCGGAAGGACACGAGCCGGTCATTCCGGAAGCCTGTGATATCGTCATTGGAGTTATGGGCATGAAGGCTTTGGGGAAACCTCTGGAAACGGTCTGTTTTCGCCGGGAGGAAGCGATCCGGCTGCTGGGGGCCGCACCGACAGATATTATGACCGCGGATATGATGGTGAAGATATTGGCTTCGGAGAAAGGTACCAGGAAAAACGTTGGAAAACGGGATTATTATGTGGTTTTAAACCAATGTGATTCCGAAGAGGATATCCGGGCCGGAGAGCAGATTGGAGAAGCCCTGGAGGCACAGGGGATCACTCAATGGGTCATGACCCGTTTCGGCAGGCCGTCAGAAAGGGAAGGATAAAGGTGAGTTATGAGTGAAAAGATAATATTTTGTAAGGGCGGCGGCTGTACCGCAAAATTGGGCGCCGGGGTACTTTCCAGAGTGTTGGAAAAGCTTCCGAAGGGGGCGCCGGACCCGAATCTGCTGATCGGTTATGACAGCAAGGACGATGCGGCAGTTTATAAGATCACGGAGGACGTGGCCATTGTCCAGACATTGGATTTCTTTCCGCCGATGGTGGAGGACCCTTATACTTTTGGAAAAATTGCGGCGGCCAATGCGCTGAGTGATGTGTATGCCATGGGCGGTACGGTCAAAACGGCGCTGAACATCGTCTGTTTTCCTGAGACCATGGATTTAAATGTTTTAGGCGAGATCATGCGGGGCGGTTCGGAAATGGTCATGGAAGCCGGGGGCATTCTTTCCGGCGGACATTCCATTGCGGATTCGGATATTAAGTATGGGCTTTCTGTAACGGGACTGGTCCATCCGAAGCATATTTATCCAAACAACCAGGGAAAACCAGGAGACAAGCTGATTCTCACAAAGAAGCTGGGCGTGGGGATCGTATGTACGGCAAACCGTGTACAACAGGCTTCCGGGGCCGCTATGTCGGAGGCGATCGCCTCCATGACGACTTTGAACAAAAAAGCTTCGGAAATCAGCCGCAGGTATGAAATCCATGCATGCACCGATGTGACCGGCTTTGGTTTTTTAGGCCATTTGCATGAAATGATGGACGGACGGCTGTCCTGTCATATTTATGCAGACCAGATTCCGGTGATCGACAGTGCTCTGGAATATGCCGATGAATTTCTATTGACGGCCGGGGGACAGAAAAATCGTAACCATACGGGACCTCATGTGAAGTTTGAAAATGTATCCTTTGCCATGGAGGAAGTGCTTTTTGACCCTCAGACTTCCGGCGGGCTTTTGATGGCCGTAAAAGCGGAGCAGGCCGAAGGATTGCTGTCCGAATTACAGGACTGCGGATTGCCTGCGAGACTGGTGGGAGAGATTATAGAAAAGGAAGAAACAGAAATATATGTGACTGGAGGAAACGAAAATGATAAAAATTAATGCCATGGGAGATACGTGTCCGATTCCGGTAGTAAAGACTAAAAATGCGATTAAAGATATGGGAGGCGCCGGACAGGTGGAAATTCTGGTGGATAATGAAATTGCCGTCCAGAATCTGACAAAAATGGCGGTTCAGAAAAATTACGGCGTTATCTCGGAAAAGCTGGAAGAACAGAAATACCGGGTTGTCATGACCATTGGTGATGCAGAGGATCCAGCCGGAACGGAAGCGCCTCAGGGAGAAAGCTGTCTTCCGGACGCCCGAAAAAATATGGTCGTTGTTATCTCTTCGGATACTATGGGAAACGGCGATGACGAATTGGGACGGATTTTGATGAAAGGATTTATCTTTGCACTGACACAGCAGGATGAGCTGCCGTCTACGGTACTTTTATATAATGGCGGCGCAAAACTGAGCTGCGAGGACGCGCCGACACTGGAAGATTTGAAGTCGTTGGAAGCCCAGGGAGTAGAGATCATGACTTGCGGTACTTGTCTGAATCATTATGGGCTGACGGAAAAGCTTCAGGTCGGCAGTGTGACGAATATGTATGCCATTGTTGAGAAAATGACTCAGGCGAGCCTGCTGATAAGACCATGATATATTTTGATAATGCGGCGACGACTTTAAAAAAGCCGGAGGGTGTGGAAGAAGCGGTGATACAGGCTCTCCGCAGGGCGGGAAATGCCGGAAGGGGCGCCCATGAGCCGACCCTTGCGGCTTCTCGTATTCTTTATCAGACGAGGGGAAAGCTGGCCCGGCTTTTTGGAATATCAAATCCGTCACGGATCGCTTTTACCAGTAATGCCACGGAAGCGCTCAATATCGCTATTCAGGGGATCTTTAAACCGGGCGATCATGTCATTACATCCGTGTGCGAGCATAATTCAGTTCTAAGGCCCCTATATCGGATGGAGGAACAGGGCGCAGAGATTTCTTTCATAGATGTGGATACAAAGGGACGGCTGCGGTATGATTCCCTGGAAGAATTGGTCCGGGCAAATACAAAAGCCGTTGTAATTACTCATGCTTCGAACCTGACCGGAAATGTGACGGATATGGAGCGGATCGCCGCCTTTACAAAGGAGCATGGACTTTTATTGATCACAGATGCGTCTCAAAGTGCCGGGATCCTGCCGATCTCGGTGGAAGAGACGGGGATTGATGTCCTCTGTTTTACCGGGCACAAAGGTCTCTTAGGTCCCCAGGGAACCGGCGGAATTTATGTGCGGGAGGGACTTGATATAGATCCGCTGAAAGTCGGCGGAAGCGGCATACACAGCTTTGATAAAAAGCATCCGGCCGTGATGCCGACGGCATTGGAGGCGGGAACACTGAATGTCCACGGCATTGCCGGACTGGGAGCTTCGGTGGATTATATTCTGCGGACTGGGACCGATAAGATTTTTGAGAAAGAAATGGCCCTGTCCCGGCGTTTTGTCCGCGGCATACAGGATTTACCGGATATTCATATTTATGGAGATCTGGAATCCGGGCTTCGAACGGGAATTGTTTCCTTAAATGTCGGTGAGGAAGATTCGGCAAAAATCAGTGATATTTTGTGGGAGGATTACAAAATCTGCGTCCGGGCGGGAGCCCATTGCGCGCCTCTGATGCATAAAGCCCTTGGGACCGTTGAACAGGGAGCGGTACGTTTCAGCTTTTCACATGATAATACGGACGAAGAAGTTGATATTGCCATAGAGGCTGTCAGGGAGTTGATAGAGCTATGAGACGTGAAAAAAAGGATTACGTGGTGATTACATTTCATACGACGGCTGAAGCGATGGCCATGGAACAGTATTGTATGGAGTATGGCATCAAGGGCCGGCTGATTCCGGTGCCAAGGGAAATTTCGGCCGGATGCGGAATCTCCTGGCGGATGACTGCGGCGGATTATGCCGCCATGGGACGGCCCTCCGACGGCAGTACCGGAGCGGCGGAATGGGAGCCGGACATTGAATATGAACGGATTGTAAAAATCCGGATGTAAATTGGAGGAACATATGACAGAGGAAAAGGGTACAGGACTTTATCAGACGATCAACAAAGCGATACAAGACCAGGAATGTATGTTATGTACAGTGCTGGAAGGCGTTTCACAGGGAGAGAAGGCGCTGTTTTGCGGAAATAAGAAAGTCTGGAATTCCGATCCGGACGGCCTGATTTCTTTTATGGAAGAAAAACTTTTAGAAAGGCCCGGCAGCGGAATTTTGCCAACCGGAGAAGCACGGATTTTCTGTGAACGGTTTGGCGGAAAAAATAAGCTGGTCATCTGCGGCGCCGGTCATGTGTCCATTCCGGTCATTGAAATCAGCAAAAAAATAGGTTTTCATGTCACTGTTGTGGAAGACCGTCCAATGTTTGCCGATCATGCGAGGATGGCGGGAGCCGATGAAGTCATTTGCGACAGCTTTGAACATGGTATGGACAGAATTGAGGGAAGCAATGAAACCTATTTTGTTATTGTCACCAGAGGACATCGCTATGACACCCTTTGCCTGGAAAAGGCCATGAATAAAAATAACGCTTATATAGGAATGATGGGGAGTCACCGGCGGGTGGCTCTTGTGAAGGAACACCTGGAAGCAAAAGGTATCCGACGACAGCTTTTGGAGCAGGTACATACGCCGATCGGATTGTCTATCGGCGCAGAGACTCCGGAGGAAATTGCCGTTTCCATTATGGCTGAGATCATTCAGGAAAAAAACAGTAAAAAGCGGACAGCCGGATATGCCGGAGAGATTCTGGACGCACTGCTGGAAGCGCAGACCCCTTTGGTCATGGCAGTCATCGTATCAAAGAAAGGTTCTGTACCGAGGGAAATCGGGACAAAGATGCTGATCTATCAGGATGGACATACGGTAGGAACTATTGGCGGCGGCTGTATGGAAGCCGAAGTTATTCTGAAAGCACGGCAGATGCTGTCCGGGTCATTGCCGGAACGTCAGCTTGTTCGATTGGATATGACGGGAAAAGATGCGGAAGATGAAGGCATGGTCTGCGGCGGTATGGCAGAAGTGTATCTGGAAAGGAGCGTCGGATAGTATGGAAAAGAAGCTGATTATCGTCCGGGGCGGCGGAGATATTGCCACGGGAACGATACATCGTCTCTGGTCAGCCGGATTGCCCGTGCTGGTGCTGGAAGCCGAATATCCGTCGGCCATCCGGAGGCAGGTCGCCGTCAGCGAGGCTGTTTATGACGGGCAAACCGTGGTGGAAGGGATGAAAGGCGTACGAATTGAAAATTGGGAAGCAGCGGAGGCTGTGATTGGCGAAGGCAATGTTCCGGTTTTAGTGGACCCAAAGGGGGAAGCCATCAAAAAGTTGCATCCCGTTGTGGTTGTAGACGGGATTCTTGCGAAAAAGAATCTGGGGACCTATAAAGAAATGGCGCCGTTGACGGTGGCTCTTGGCCCCGGATTTGAGGCGGGAAAGGATGCAGACGTTGTGATCGAAACGATGCGGGGACATAATCTGGGACGGCTGATCCGCTCAGGCAGCGCTCTGCCGGATACGGGAATTCCGGGAAACATCGGAGGCTATACGTCGGAACGTGTCATTCATGCGGCCGAAGCCGGAATATTTCATAATGTATGCCGAATCGGAGATATGGTCAATGCGGGGGATGAAATCGCCCGCATTGAAACGGCTGACGGAAGAATGTCTGGCGTACCGGCTGCGATATCCGGGATTATCCGGGGGCTTTTAAGAGATGGATATCCGATTCCTAAAGGATTTAAGATCGCGGACATAGACCCGCGAAGAGAAGAACTGGTCAACTGCTTTACCATTTCCGATAAAGCCCGATGTATTGCCGGAAGCGTGCTTGAAGCAGTCATTCCGTATTATTACAGATAGTTTAATATAGCCGGAGGGAGAGATAAAAATGCTTTCATTCAATCAATATGTCCGGGCGCAGAGCCTGGAAGAAGCCTATGCGCTTTGTCAGAAAAAAAGCAATGTGGTGCTTGGCGGTATGTTATGGCTGAAAATGCAGAACGGCAATAAAGGAACAGCCATTGATCTGTGCGATCTTGGACTGGATCAGATTGAAGAGACGCCGGAGGAATATCGGATCGGCGCCATGGTTTCTCTGCGCGCATTGGAAACCCATGCCGGGTTAAATGAGCTGACCCGGGGAGCGATGGCAGAGTCCGTCAAACATATTGTCGGCGTACAGTTCCGCAATGTGGCAACCGTCGGGGGAAGTATCTTCGGACGCTTCGGATTTTCGGATGTTCTCACATTGTTCATGGCCCTGGATGCGAAGGTTGAACTGTATCATGCGGGGGTCATGAGTGTGAAAGAGTTTTCAGAATTTCCGAGAAAGACCAGAGACATTCTTGTTCGGGTGGTTGTTCCGAAGACGGAGAGAAAGACAGTGTACCTGTCCATGAGAAACACATCGACAGATTTTCCCGTACTCACCTGCGCTGTCTCCGGTCAGAAGGGAGATTATAGTTGTGTCATTGGCGCCCGCCCGATGAAAGCCGCCCTCTATGATGATGAAGAGGGGATTCTGGCCGCGGGGATTACACAGGAGTCGGCGGCCGCCTTTGCCGCGAATGTCGCTTCCAGGGCAAACTTTGGAAGCAATCTGCGGGGCGGAGCCGATTATCGAAAAAAATTGTGTGAAGTATTAGTCCGGCGCGGATTGCTGGCTTTAATGGGGGATTGATGATGGATATTAAGATGACGCTCAATGGAAAACAGATTCAGGCACAGATTGCGCCGGATATGCTGCTGATCGATTTTGTAAGGTCGAAGGGATGCTATTCGGTCAAACGGGGATGTGAAACGGCCAACTGCGGATTATGTACGGTCCTGATGGATGGAACACCGGTCTTGTCCTGCAGTGTGCTTGCAGCCAGAGCTTCCGGACATGTCATTGATACTCTGGAAGGGCTTCAGGAAGAGGCTGAGGAATTTGTGGGCTTTATTGCCGACCAGGGTGCGGAACAATGTGGTTTCTGCAATCCCGGCTTTGTTATGAATACGATTGCTCTGCTCCGGGAAAATCCCGAACCTGCAGATGATGAGATCCGGGATTTTCTCGCCGGAAATCTGTGCCGATGCTCGGGGTATGAAGGGCAGCTTCGAGGTATCCGGGCATATTTGGATTGGAAAAAGGAGGTGCGGCAGGATGAGCCGGAATTTTAAGTCCGTAGGACAGCCTGTGCGTAAAAAAGATGCGATGCAGCTGCTTTTGGGAAAACCGGTCTATGTGGATGATATGACGCCGTCCGATGCGCTGGTCGTAAAGGTTCTCAGAAGTCCTCATGCCCATGCGCTGATTGAAGATATTAAAATGGACGCGGCATTGAAAGTGCCGGGAATTGAGGGGATTTATACCTACAAAGATGTTCCTCAGAAACGGTTTACCATGGCAGGACAGACATATCCCGAGGCATCTCCTTATGACCGGCTTTTATTGGATCAGAGAGTCCGCTTTGTGGGCGATGCGGTCGCCATCGTTGCCGGAGAGACGGAAAAAGCGGTTGATAAAGCTTTGAAATTACTGAAGGTCACTTATCAGGTGCTGGAACCGGTTCTGGATTTCCGGTCGGCAAAGGATAATCCGATTTTAGTCCATCCGGAAGATAACTGGCGTTCGCTTTGTCCGGTCGGGGCAGATAATCGAAGAAATCTTTGCGCCAGTGAAGTATCCGGAGACGGAGATGTGGAGGCGGTTTTTTCCGAGTGTGACGAGATTGTGGAGCATACCTATCATGTCAAAGCCTGTCAGCAGGCCATGATGGAGACTTTCCGCACCTACACGGAAATTGACCGTTATGGACGGCTTCATGTTATCAGTTCGACCCAGATCGTCTTTCACTGCCGACGTATCATTGCCAATGCCCTGGATATTCCGAAGTCCATGGTCCGGGTGGAGAAACCGCGGATCGGCGGCGGCTTTGGCGCAAAACAGACGGTCATTGCGGAAGTATATCCGGCTTTTGTCACATGGAAAACAAAGCGTCCGGCAAAGATGATCTATACAAGATATGAAAGCCAGATTGCCGCTTCCCCACGCCATGAAATGGAAGTCCATGTAAAACTTGGCGCTTCTAAAGATGGAAAAATCCGCGCACTGGATGTTTATACCCTGTCCAATACAGGGGCATTCGGTGAGCATGGACCGACGACCGTCGGCCTGTCCGGACATAAATCGATCCCCCTTTACACCGGAGGCCTGGAGGCCTATCGCTTTAGCTACGACGTGGTCTATACCAATGTCCAGTCGGCCGGAGCTTATCGGGGATATGGTGCGACGCAGGGATTGTTTGCCGTGGAGAGCGCGGTCAATGAACTGGCGGACCGCCTGAACATGGACCCGATCGCACTTCGGGAGAAAAATATTGTCCGTGAGGGGATGGTCATGCCGGCCTATTATGGCGAGAAGGCCAATGCCTGCGCCTTGGACCGTTGTATAGAAAAATGCCGGGAGCTGTTCCATTGGGATGAAAAATTCCAGGTGAGGGACATGGGCAACGGCAAAGTGCGAGCCGCCGGTATGGCGCTGGCCATGCAGGGGTCGTCCATTTCTGGTGTGGATGTCGGTTCGGC
>CATZYB010000016.1 GCA_958426095.1 uncultured Lachnospiraceae bacterium | reverse complement strand
CCGGTAATACAAGACTCTTTGTGTTTTCAACGTGCATACCGCCCTTAAAAGGCAGATCGGTCAAAGTGAAGGTCGCATCCAGATCTGCACGGGTAATATTCTTCATAGCGGCTCCAAGACTGGCTGCGGCTGTAATTCCCAGGTTGCTTTCCTCCACCATACATCCAAGCATACATTCGATGCCAGCCGCTTCACAGATAGCATTGATCTTCAATGCCTCGCGGATACCTCCGCATTTCATCAGCTTAATGTTCAAATAGTCTACCGCACGGCGCTCCACAAGACGAAGAGCATCTTTTGAATTAAAACAGCTCTCATCCGACATGATCGGAACGATGGAATGCTTTGTAACATATTCAAGACCGGCAATATCATGATATGGTACCGGCTGTTCAACCAGTTCAATATCATATTCGTTCAAACGCTCGATCAAACGTACAGCTTCTTTCGCATGCCAGGCCTGATTGGCATCCACACGAATCTTCACATCGTCACCAACAGCCTCACGGATAGCTTTTACCCGGGCCAGATCCTCTGCAAAGGAAGTTCCCACTTTTGTCTTAATGGTATCAAAACCGGCTTCCACATGTTTTTTTGCCTTTGCGGCCATGACTTCCGGTGTATCGATGCCAACAGTCATATCCGTATCAATGTAATTCTGATGACCGCCTAAAAGTTTATATACAGGCATTCCCGCTTTCTTTCCAAGCAGATCATAGCAGGCAATATCAACGGCTGTTTTTGCACTGCCGGAATGGGCCGCTGTACGGTCCATGATCCAGTATACCTTTTCAAGGTCTGTCGGGTCTACACCGATCAATTCATTTTCAAAAGCATGAATAACGTCGGCTGTTCCTGACAGGCTTTCCCCGGTGATCAATATGGCCGGCGCGCCTTCACCATAGCCCACAAGACCCTCATCCGTCTCTACAGCTACAACAGCGCTCCGGGAATGTGTAATAACTCCGAGTGAAATTCGAAATGGTTCGATCAACGGTACCTCAACCTGTTTTACTTTAATTCCTGTAATTTTCATTTTCAATTCCCCCGTGAAAATATTTTATTCAGGGAAATGACATGCACAACAATGTCCATTTCCACAATCTTTTAACTCAGGGACCTCCGTCTTACAGATGTCCTGTGCTTTATAACACCGTGTATGGAACACGCATCCGGATGGCGGATTCGCCGGACTTGGCAAGTCGCCTTCCAGAACAATTTTTTCTTTCTTATGTTTCCTGTCCGCTACCGGAATCGCCGATAACAATGCGACCGTATATGGATGCATTGGATGGGCATAAATGTCTTTTTTATCCGCAATTTCTACCAGATGTCCAAGATACATAACAGCAACCCGGTCAGAAATATGCTTTATAACACTCAGATCGTGAGAAATAAAGATATAGGCCATACCCATTTCCTTCTGCAGATCCATCAGCAGGTTGATAACCTGAGCCTGAATGGATACGTCCAGTGCGGAAACCGGTTCATCACAGACCATGATCTTCGGATTCAGGACGATTGCCCGGGCAATACCGATACGCTGTCTCTGTCCGCCGGAAAACTCATGCGGATAACGATTCACGAAACGGGTATTTAATCCGGCCCTCTCCATTGTCTCAAGAACTCTCTGCATTCGTTCTTTAGCCGGCAGCTTCAACTGAATATCCAATGGTTCAGCAATGATATCCCCGATGGTCATACGCGGGTCCAGAGAAGCATATGGATCCTGGAAGATAATCTGAAGTTCCTTCCTTGAATCTCTCAATTCCTTATCCTTCAGCGCCGTATAGTCAACACCTTTAAAAAGAACCTGTCCCCCTGTTGGTTCCAGCAAACGAAGCACGGAACGTCCCATAGTAGATTTGCCGCAGCCCGATTCGCCGACAACCCCCAGGGTCTCTCCTTCATTCAACGTGAAACTCACGCCATCAACGGCCTTGATATATATTTTTTCTCTGGAAAACGGTGACTTTTTAGCAGGAAACCATTTTTTCAAATCTTTTACTTCCAATAACGGAGTTTTGCTCTTTTCTGTCATTCGGCTCCCTCCCACTCACTCGTATATTTAAAGCAACGGACTTTTTGTCCATTAACCTCCATCAGTTCCGGCATTTTTTCCTCACATATCTTCTTCGCTTCCGAACATCTTGGACAGAAGGCGCATCCCTTCGGCATCCGGTCCGGACTTGGAACCATGCCCGGAATCACATGAAGACGCGTTTCTTCCTCATCATTCAATTTCGGAATACAATTCATCAGACCATGGGTGTATGGGTGCATCGGCGTTTCAAAAATCTGATCCGCCGTACCGTATTCTACAATTTTTCCGGCATACATAACCATAACATCATCGGCCACTTCTGCGATAACCCCCAGATCATGCGTGATCATCATGATAGAAGTTCCCAGTTTTTCTTTCAGCTCATTGATCAGATCCAAAATCTGGGCCTGAATAGTAACGTCCAGAGCCGTTGTCGGCTCGTCGCAGATGAGCAGCTTTGGATTACAGGACAATGCCATAGCGATCATAACACGCTGACGCATACCGCCGGATAACTGATGCGGATATTCATTAAAACGTTTTTCAGCCAACGGGATCTTTACCAGTTTCAGCATCTCTATGGCACGTTCCTTCGCTTTTGTCTTGTCCATATCCGTATGGATCATCAAAGCTTCCATAATCTGCTGTCCCACGGTAAACACCGGATTTAAAGATGTCATCGGTTCCTGGAAGATCATGGCAATTTCGCCGCCGCGGATCTTACGCATCTCATCTTTATCCTTATTCAAAAGATTTTCGCCATTATAGATGATCTCCCCGCCGACAATCTTTCCCGGAGGCGTTTCCACCAACTGCATGATGGACAAAGATGTAATACTCTTTCCACAGCCGGATTCACCAACGACGCCCAGCGTTTTACCTGGTTTAACGTTAAAGGAAACATCATCCACAGACTTTACAACGCCGCCGTCGGTAAAAAAGTAGGTTTTCAAATTTTTAACTTCAAGTAAATTTTCTGACATAACCTGACCTCCCTTTAATTCTTCATCTTAGGGTCTAAGGCATCACGAAGACCATCGCCAAAAATATTAAAAGCGATAACCGTGATCATGATGGCAATACCCGGGAAGATGCTGTAAGTTGGCAGGTAACTGATAAACGGCTGGGCAGAACTGATCATAGACCCCCAGCTTGCTGTCGGCGGCTGGATACCCAGTCCAAGGAAGCTTAAAGAAGCTTCATACATGATCGCATTTGGAATACCGAGGGTTACAAGCACGATCACTGTAGAAATACAGTTCGGAATCAAATGCTTTGTGATCGTATGGAAGGCTGTTGCGCCACTGGCTTTTGCAGCTTCCACATATTCTTTCTCTTTTAACTGTAAAATCTGTCCTCGGATCATACGGGCTGTACGCACCCAGGTCAGAAGACCAAGGGCAATAAAAATATTTTTAATACCCGGTCCGATAACAAACATGATACCCATGGCAAAAATCAAGTCCGGGAATGCGGCAAAGATTTCCGTAATACGTGAAATCACCGTATCCACCCAACCGCCATAGTAAGCGGCCAGGGCGCCGAGAGTCACGCCGATCAACGTCGCCAGAGCCTGGGCCAGAAGACCAACACTCAGGGATACCCGCGTACCATAAATAATTCTGGATAAAATATCACGGCCATATTCATCCGTTCCCAGAAGATGCGCCTTGGACGGAGCCTTTAAGATATTGGCATAATCCTGCACATCCGGATCATATGGCGCCAGAACCGGTGCAAAAACAGCAATGATCACAAGCGCAATAATAATGATTGCACAGACCATAGCCATTTTATTCTTTTTCAAACGCTTAAAACTATCTTTATAATAACTGGAATATTCAATATCGTCATTAGCGTACTCTCCGGAAAGGACAGCTTGTTCGAATTTTTTCTGTTTATTAAACATAAATTATTCTCCTCCTTTCCCGTAGCGGATTCTTGGATCAATAAACGCATATGAAATATCCACGACCAGATTCACAATAACAAATACAAGAGCGATATAGACAACCGTTCCCTGCAGCAGCGGCAGATCCCGGTTCATCATACCATCAACGGCCAGCTTACCGATACCAGGAATTGCAAATACTTTTTCAATCAGCATAGAACCGGTCAGCATATAACCAAGTTCTGTACCAACCAATGTCACGATTGGAATCATCGCATTTTTCAGAGCGTGTTTCATAATAACAAGGAATTCTTTGACACCCTTTGAACGGGCTGTACGAATATAGTCCTGTTTAATGACATCCAGCATACTTGTTCGGGTAATACGGGCGATACTTCCGGCATAACGTGTTCCGAGAGCAATACTCGGCAGGATATAATTCAGCGGTCCGTCGAATCCGGAGATTGGAAGCAGGTCCAGCTTCAGACCGATAACGATCTGAAGGATGATCGCTATCCAGAACGAAGGCGCCGAGACGCCGACCATGGATAGCGTCATGAGGAGCGAGTCGATCCACTTCCCTCTGTACACTGCGGCGATCATACCGCACGTCAGGCCTATGACGCAGGCAAATAAGAATGACATTGCTGCCAGTTTAACGGTTACTTTAAAGCTTCGAACGAGCGCATCCATAACGTCTTCTTTGGTAAAATAGGATTTACCAAAATCCAGACGTACAGCTCCCTTTACAAAGTTAATATACTGTTCCGGTAATGGCACATCCAGCCCCATCTCATGACGTACCTTTTCAATCGTCGCTTCATCGGCACGCTTATCGAGCATCATCGCTACCGGATCGCCCGGAACGACGTTCAGCAGGATAAATGTGATCAGAGTAATTCCAAATAAAACGAGAACCGTCTGCGCCAAACGTTTTAAAATGTATGATAACAAGGATTTCCCTCCTTTTTAATCTTCGCCGTCATTGTCGGCAAAAATTGCCAGACATTGCTAAATATAAAGTATAGCTATAGCCGCAAACCGCCATTGGTCCCGCTATAGCTATACCCTACTGCTTATCGCAAATGATAAAATTTACTGTTCAATATCTGTATTTCCAAACATTGTACGATATGTGAATGTTACTTCAAAATCTTTAACATAAGGTTTCTTTAAATAGTAAATTGTTTCGTTATAAAGCATTGCTACTGCAAAATCTTCATGTGTCAAAATTTCATCTGCACGAGCGTAAATTTCCTGTCTTTCAGCATTATCATCGGTCTGTACGCCATCGATCATTAACTGTTTGAATTCATCGTTGTGCCAGAAGATGGAATTCAGATCTACACGGCCATCACTTACAGGATATAACATACTGTCAGGGTCATTGTAATCTACATACCAGTTACCGATAGAGCAATCGATACCGCCGCTCTTCTTCATATCTGTCCATGCTGCGCTGTCGACCTGTTCAACCTCAACATTGATACCGGCTTCTTTCATCTGAGCCTGGATTGCTGTACCGATCGTAACGCTTGTAGGATATTTTGTATTTACAGTGATTCTCAGGTCATAGCCGTCTGCGTATCCTGCTTCAGCCAGAAGTTCTTTTGCCTTTTCAGGATTGTATTCGAACTGTTCCATATCATCTCTTGCACCGATCAGGCCTTCCTGAAGGAAGTTGGAGTTCGGTGTGGCTGTTCCGAATAAAACGCTTTCGCAAAGAGCTGTACGGTCAACCGCATAAGTCAGAGCCTGACGTACTTCAAGTTCCGGAATCGTATTCACATTGAATGCAAGATAATATCCGCCGACCGGATTGAATCCGTAAAGTTCATCTTTCAGTTTCTCAGCATATGTCGGATATGTTGCGGAATCCATGTACACAACATCGATATTTCCTTTTTCATATTCCATAACACCTGTATTTGTGTCATCAATAAATGTGTATTTGATGCCGTCAAGTTTTGCTACGTCACCATAATAATCATCGTTTCTGGCAAGTTCAACGCCAACGCCTGTCTGATAGCTTACTAATTTGAAAGGACCGGTTCCGTAGAGTTCTGTCATACCCCAGTTATCGCCTGCGGCTTCACAGGCTTCAGCCGGATAGATCGCACAGTAAGGTGTGGACAGTACGGAAGTAAGCGGTGTGTAAACTTCGGACATATGAATTTCAAAATGCAAATCGTCAATAACAACGATACCGCTTAATTCATCGGTCTTGCCGTCAAATAAATCCTGATAGCCTTCAACTTTTTCAAGTAAGCTTCCCATCTTTAACTTTTTAACAAGTCTTTCAAGAGAATACTTAACATCGTTACTTGTCAGAGGCGCGCCGTTATGGAACTTAACGCCCTCTTTCAAAGTGAAGGAGTATGTCAGCTTATCTTCAGATAATGTTGGCATCTCAGCTAACAGCTGCGGTACAACTTCGCCCGTAGGGTCTGTGTAAAGCAGAGACTCTGTAACGTTATCTGTGATTTTCATAATGATACTGTAGGTATTTAACTGCATATCCAGCGGTACCTGCGGGTCTTCCGAAGCCACGCGGAGAATCTTTTCTCCTGCTGCGGAATCCGTCCCCTGAGTCTCAGCAGCTGCCGTTGTCTCAGTTGCTGTGGTTTCTGCAGCCTTTGTTTCCTTTTCACCGCCGCCGCAAGCTGTCAGGCTTCCTAATACCATAGCGGATACAAGAAACAGGCTGAAAAGTCTTTTCTTCATAAATTCCTCTCCTTTTTGTGGGTTTTGACTAATTTATTCTGGTAATATTTGGCTAATTTTAGTTTTTATCAAACCTTAAAGTTTTAAGTTTTTAACACTTTACTGACTTAAATTATGAAATTTTACCAAATAATAGTCTAAAAATATTATATTGTTTGTAC
This sequence comes from uncultured Lachnospiraceae bacterium, assembly GCA_958426095.1. Lineage (GTDB taxonomy): Bacteria > Bacillota > Clostridia > Lachnospirales > Lachnospiraceae > Frisingicoccus. The sequence continues at coordinate 14,517 of CATZYB010000016.1, read as the reverse complement.
TTTATTCCGTCAATGCTTTTTTGTTGGAAATTCCATACTTTTTATAAAAATACACATAAAATATCTATAAAAGGAACTCACACATCACCGTATTTGCCAAATCCATTCCCCGCTCCGTAAGATATATCCATCCGTTTCTCCGGCGCAAAAGTCCAAGACCCTCGTTTTTTCGGATAACCTCACCGTAAACTGCCATAATCTTTTCTCCGAATTGTCGATAAAACACTTTTTCTGAAATTCCCCGGACCATCCGAAGCCCTAAAAACATAAATTCTTCCATTTGTGATGCACGGCTTAATCGCTCTGACTCCGAATACCAGGCGCCGCTTCCCGTCTCCAATGCCAGATATTCTTCCATATCTGCCGTATTTGAAAAACGGCATCCGTCAATCAAACTGGCTGCCCCCAGGCCAAGGCCCAGATAATCTGTCCCCCGCCAGTAACCGACATTATGTCGGCATTCAAATCCGGGACGGGCATAATTGGATATTTCATAACGCTCATAACCCATGCTCGACAAAAAACGCCGGGTTCGATGGTACATCTCCCTTTCCTCGTCCTCATCCGGCAAAATGAGCTGACCCTGCGCCTCCATCGTCTCAAAAGGCGTTCCCGGCTCGATGATCAGACTGTAGGCCGATATATGCTCCGGTCTGAGAGCTGCCGCCTGTTCCAGACTTTTCTGATAGGATGCAACAGTCTGCTCCGGCACTGCCATGATCAGGTCCACATTGATATTTTTAAATCCGGCCTCTCTGGCCCATTTAAAACTCTGTAAAAATGCGCCGTAACTGTGAATCCGTCCCAAAACTTTCAGTTCCGAATCCATGGCGGACTGCAATCCAAGACTCAGACGATTGATGCCGCAAGATCGCATCTGTTTCAATTTTCCCGGAGTCACTGTTCCCGGATTGGCCTCCATTGTAACCTCCGCATCACGACGAATCAAAAAATTCTCCCGGAGTTCAGCCATCACGCGGAATATCTGTGCTTCTGACAATAAACTTGGCGTCCCGCCGCCAAAGAAAACCGAAGTTACCGGACGATGCCGGAATTTTTCTTTGCTTCCATACCATCGGATCTCCCGGCACAGTCTGTCCACATAAACTTCCGGCACCGGAAGCGTCCTTGTCGGATGACACGGAGTTTCCGCCAGACGCTCATCCTCTGTCCCAAAGGACAGAAAGTCGCAATAGTTACATTTTTTCACGCAAAAAGGAATGTGAATATAAAGTTCAAGTTCCCGACGCTCCATGACTCTTCCTCCTGATATCTGGCAATCTGGGTCAAACAAAAAAAGACCTTCCGAAAGTCCTATGACGCATATTGCTCTTGCACATATTATACCATGGAAGGTCTGATTTCACAAAGTATTCGACAAAAAGTATCCTGCAAACTATTTTTGAGGTATTATTTCCACTCAAACACACCGCGGTCAAGAACCGGACGATTATTCTTTATATCCACGAACTGGAACAGAGCTTTTCCTTCTTCTTCTTTCCAGATATGCAAAGCTACCGGCGTATCCGGAAGCAGTACGTTACGCATCTGAGCCGCCATTCGTGTCACCCGCTCCGGCTCGCCAGGAATCAAAGCGTCGATAGCCATACGGCATGAGAATCCAAAGGAACATAAGCCCTGAATGATCGGCTGATCAAATTTGTGATCTTTTGCATATTCCGGATCGACATGAATCAGGTTGGTATCTCCTGTCAGGCGGTAAAGCAGGTTCTGGACAGGAGAAATATAATCTTCCACAACGGCGTCCGGCTCTCTGTCCGGGATGACGATCGGGTTTTTCGGCATTGGTTTCCCACCGAAACCGCCGGCTTCATGGAAAAATGTTGTAGAGTAATTGGTACACACAAGATTTCCGGCTTCATCGCGAACATCTACCTTTGTTTTCACAACAGCGCCTTTTCCTTCACCCCTGTCATAAACGTCTGTAATCTGATCCTGCCACTGGAATGTTCCTTTAATCGGGTCGATTGGCCGGTACCATATAATCTCATGGTCCATATTCAGGAAGGCTACCGTCGGTTTAATGATTTCATCCGCCAGCATAGATGCAGGAAGCGGCATCCACTGATATGGTTTTACATTGACTGTGCCCCAATATGGAATGGTTCCATAGGTAGGAATTGCTTTCAGATACTTTTCATAAGTATACTGCAAATCCTCTCTGTGGGCGCCGACAGCCAATGCATAGAGAGCCACGTCTCTCCAGTTATATTCCAGATAACGCGGTTCCATTTTCTTTCCAACTAATAATTCTTCCAAATTTACTTTTGACATAGTCGCATCGTCCTTTCCTTTGTTTTGTTAATTATATAACAGCATTTTTTATACCAACTTTTTTATTTTTTTGAAAACAGCCCAAAATACAAAGAAAAATAATTTTTCTGTTAAAAAATTCTTCAAAATCTTATGATTTTTTTGTGTCATTTTTTACACATCCGTGTTGTTTTTTCCATAAACTGTGATATGATAAAAACAGCTTATTTGGACGGGAGGAATAACTTATGTCGGCAGATCACAGATACAAACTTATTTTTGAAGAACTGATGGATAAATCCGAGGACGGTTTTATCGTTATCGATTCTCACGGCGTTATTACGGACATTAACGACAAATACTGCGATTTTCTTGGGCGTAAAAAAGAAAATATTCTCGGACGCCCGATTGAACAGATCATCTCCACAACATCTATGTACGACGTCATGAACCGCCGTCAGCGAGGCGACGACGCCGGAAGCATCTACATGCATCCTTACATCGCCAGTGAAACAAAAGGCTCCCGCCATACCTACGCCATTGCCAACCGTTTCTGCATATTTGATGAAAATGAACAGCTCATCGGCGCCATGGCCCAGATGAAATTTAAAGAGCGTTCTCTGGACATCGCCCATGAAGTTTTGAAGGCCGAACACGCCTACTACAAATCCGAATATCAAAACCAGATGCTCAACACGAGCGGCTTTGATAAATACCTTGGAAATGACCCGAAAATCAATGCCTTACGCATGATGGGCCTGAAAGTGGCAAAAACAGATTTCTCTGTGTTGATCACCGGAGAAACAGGAACAGGGAAAGAGCTGATCGCCAAGTCTATTCATATCGAAAGTGAACGAGCCAACGAGCCGATGGTCTGCGTCAACTGCGGAGCCATTCCTATGGAACTTATGGAATCGGAAATGTTCGGTTACGAAGAAGGCGCTTTCACCAGCGCACGAAAGGGCGGAAAAATCGGAAAATTCCAACTGGCTAACCACGGCACTCTTTTTCTGGATGAAATCGGCGACCTGCCCCTGCCTCTTCAGGTCAAATTACTGCGGGTACTCCAGGAACATGAGATTGAAAAGGTGGGCGGCACAAAGCCCATTCCTGTGGATGTCCGCATTATCGCCGCCACCCGTAAAAATCTTCAGCAGATGATGGAGGAAGGGACATTCCGTGCCGATCTATATTACCGTCTGGCCGTTGTGACCATCGATACGATTCCTTTGCGCGAACACCCGGAGGATATTATGCTCTATGCCAATATGTGCCTTCAGCAGCTCAACCACAAATTTAAGACCAACGTGCTTTTTTCCAAAAATGCCACCCGCTGTCTGTTAAAGTATTCCTGGCCGGGAAATGTCCGTGAACTGGATAATGTCATTTCCAGCGCTTTTATTTCCAGTGACCAGATGATGATCGATCTGTCCGACCTGCCGTCAAAGATTTCCGACGCAGTCCGTCATGAAATTCCCGGGGAAGAAACCACGGATACTCTAAAATCCCTGCTCCATCAGTACGAAGCCGATATTATCCGGGATACGCTGAAAAAGTACGAGCATAATGTCACCGCTGCCGCCAGACATCTCGGTGTGGAGCGCAGTCTCCTTTATAAAAAAATGAAAAAACTGAATATTACGGTTCATAAAAATTTATAGGCGTGTCATTTTTGACACGCCTGTTTTTGCATCTTATTCAGATTCCGGCTTCCAAATCTTCTTTTCTCAGACCATTTTTCTTTGCCATAGACTTCCATCCCATCTCCGCCGCCATCTTATACATACTTCTTGGCATTCCAATAGAAACAAAAATATCCTCTCCGCCCTGGCCTTTTACCAATTGATCTGCCAATGTCATTAATGCTTTATCCGGTCCCTTTTTTGGTCCTTTTCCTAAAGGAACAGACTCTATCGCCGTCATTGCACCGCCGCCGCCAATGCCCACTCCCATCTTCCACTCCGGATTATTTTTTGAGCACCAGTTTCGAATGATTGCCAATGCATGGGCGTTTTGCTCGCCTTCATAAAATCCCGCATTACTCACTGCGTAGACATCGGCACTAATATCCTTAATTTGCTCCAGACATCGAAGCAGATGGGACGGTATCCCGTCAAAATACAATGGAAAAGCCAAGACTATATTATCTGCTTTTTTCAAAGTCTCCATAGCCTCCGGATTTACAATATTGGTATGAAAATCCACTTCCTCTATTTCTGTTTTTCCATCCAAAATTTTTTTCAGATCACAAAGAATCATTCCGCTGGCACTTCCTTTCAGCTTCGGACTTCCATTAATCAGCACTGTCAACATATCTGCTCACCCCTTATTTCTTCCGGATTTTTAAAGAAGGCCACTTTTTCCACCTCTGCATATATATTTAAAGCATTAGCTTCCACCAGCCTTTCTGCAATTTTTCTCTCTTCCCCGGTTATATCTTCACCATACATATAAACAGTAATCTTTATGTGATTATTATACCGACGCTGATGATGCATTTCCCCGTTTCGGATTTCAAAAAATGGACTTATATAACCAATACTCCGATCCAATACATTTTTCACAAAGGGACTGTAACTCCCATAGGTACATTTTGAAATAATCATAAGGCGATCACATTCTGAAAAGGCCTTCCCCATCGCTTCATATCCATCACAAAGCACACACTTTCCCGGCGTCTTCAACCAGCAGCCAAAACAACCGATACATGGCCGTATCTTCCCATTGTCAGAAATAACTCTGTTTTCTCCGAAATCAAATTTTCCGGCTTCCTCCGGAGTCAGATCATGAATAATCAACATTTTTAGTCCTCCTTATTCATTAATAATTTTTCCGTATAGTCTTCCCACTTTAAATCATTGTGTATCGAAGGCATGACAGCAAACATGGTAATCCCCTGGACAAGCGCCCACATCTGTATGATCTGCGCCGCCTGCTTTTCCTTTGGCATACCCTTCGTATTTAAAAATTGCTCTGCCGCATTTTTAAATATATAAAATGGCTTCGCACCGGCACAATCAATAGAGGTTTCATGGATATCAATTCGGAATTCCGCATATTTTGTGTAAAAACTGTAGAAAGATGGATGCCGGCAAAAAAATCCAACATAAGCCCTGGCCATCCGTGCCATCCTTCCTCTTTCGTCACCATTGTTATTCATTTCCGCCCCCATAAGAGCTTCTGAAAATGCATCCTCCACAAAAGCATTGATATTTTTCAAATACTCTTCTTTATTTTTAAAATGACTGTAAGGCGCCCCGTGGCTGACGCCGCACCGTTCCGCTGCCTTTCTCAAAGACAATCCTTCCGGACCTTCCTGATTAATGATGTCAATACCAACCAGTATTAACTGTTTTTTTAAATCTCCATGATGATATGTATCTCTCATAGTTGCTCCCCCAAATCTAGACACTGTCAAGTTTCAAATAGCAAAAGAGCTGTGTTAAAAACAACACAGCCCTATAAATTTTTTATTTATCATCTAATTTTAAAACTGCCATGAAAGCTTTCTGCGGCACTTCCACATTACCCACCTGGCGCATCCGCTTCTTTCCTTCTTTTTGCTTTTCCAGAAGCTTCCGTTTACGTGAAATATCACCGCCATAACACTTGGCCAAAACATCCTTACGCATGGCCTTTACCGTCTCGCGGGCAATGATCTTACTGCCGATGGCCGCCTGGATCGGAATCTCAAATAAATGTCTTGGAATCTCTTCTTTCAGACGTTCACACATCTTGCGGCCCCGCTCATAGGCCGAATCCTTATGCACGATAAAGGACAGGGCGTCCACTTCCTCGCGGTTAATGAGGATGTCCAACTTACAAAGTTCAGACCGGACATAGCCTTTCATCTCATAATCAAAGGAAGCATAACCTCTGGACCGGGATTTTAATGCGTCAAAGAAATCGTAAATAATCTCATTTAACGGCAGATCATATTTCAGCAGTGCGCGGGTTTCCTCCATGTATTCCATACCCAGATAAGTTCCACGACGCTCCTGACATAATTCCATAATCTGACCGATAAACTCCGTCGTCACCATGATCTCAGCAGCTACAATTGGTTCTTCCATATATTCAATCTCCGACGGGTCCGGCAAGTTGGTCGGATTTGTCAGATCAATGACGTCGCCATTGGTCTTATGCACCTTATAAATAACTGATGGCGCTGTTGTCACCAAATCCAGATTGTATTCCCGTTCCAGACGCTCCTGAATAATCTCCAGATGAAGCAGGCCGAGGAATCCGCAGCGGAATCCAAAGCCCAAAGCCACCGATGTTTCTGCCTCGAACTGAAGGGAAGCATCATTGAGCTGGAGTTTTTCCAACGCATCCCTCAAATCCGGATATTTTGCCCCATCCGCCGGATACATACCACAGTACACCATTGGATTGACTTTCTTATATCCGGGAAGCGCCTCATCGCATGGATGATTTGCGTCAGTGATCGTATCGCCCACCCGGGTATCCTTTAAATTCTTGATGCTGGCTGTCATATAACCAACCATACCCGCCGATAATTCATCACATGGAATAAACTGTCCCGCGCCAAAATAGCCGACTTCCACCGTTTCAAACTCAGCGCCTGTCGCCATCATCCGGGCTCGGGTGCCTTTGCGAATGGTTCCTTCTTTCACACGGAAAAAGACGATAACGCCTTTATAGGAATCATAAATCGAATCAAAGATCAAAGCCTTTAACGGGGCTTTCGGGTCGCCTTCCGGCGCCGGGATCTTTTCAATGACCTGTTCCAGAACCTCTTCAATATTAATTCCATTTTTTGCTGAAATCAGCGGTGCATCTTCCGCCTCAATGCCTATCACATCTTCAATCTCATTCTTAACCCGTTCCGGCTCCGCACTCGGTAAATCAATCTTGTTAATGACCGGCATCACGTCCAGATTATGATCCAGTGCCAGATATACATTGGCCAATGTCTGGGCTTCAATCCCCTGAGCCGCATCCACCACAAGGATCGCACCGTCGCAGGCTGCCAGACTTCGGGATACCTCATAGTTAAAATCCACATGCCCCGGGGTGTCGATCAGGTTAAAAATATATTCATTGCCGTCCTTCGCTTTATATACAATCCGTACAGCCTGAGATTTGATTGTAATTCCCCGCTCCCGTTCCAAATCCATGTTGTCCAGAACCTGAGCCTGCATCTCCCGGCTCGTCAGCGTCCCTGTCATCTCAATAATACGGTCTGCCAGGGTGGATTTTCCGTGGTCAATATGGGCAATAATACAAAAATTACGGATTTTACTTTGGTCTGCTGCCATCCTGGTCTTACCTCCATTCTATATACCATATTTTTTCAATATAGAGTATAGCACGTGGTTTCCTGTTTGTCATATGTTTTTTCAGGAGGCTTTTTCAGTTTCTACAGCGTCAAGAGCCACAAGTTCATTTGGTTCCGGAAAATGCCGAGGAAATTTGACCGTTGCTTTGAAAAGGTCACCGTCGATATCAATATGGAATCTTCCGCCGCAGGCCTCCGCAAAGCTCTTGACAATAGCAAGTCCAAGGCCATGGCCTTCGGTCGTACGGCTAATATCTCCCCGGGTAAACCGCTCCGTGATCGTCTCTTCTGTAAAGTTCATCTCATAAGAAGATGTATTTTTAATAATGGTCGTTACCATCTTTTCATCGCCGAAGGCATCGATAAAGATACGACTGCCCTCCAGTGAATATTTCAATGCATTTTCGATTAAATTTTGATAAATCCGGTATAACCGCTGGCCGTCACTGAGGACATACAGAGGCTCCGCCGCCAAAGTTTTCCGGATGATCCGATGGGAATCTTCAATCCGTTCCTCCATATCTCCCATCGTCTGTAAGATCAATGTACAGATATCCACAGTTTCGATATGAAGCTCCATATTTCCGCTGGTAGCCTTGGAGATTTCAAAAACCTCCTGGATCATATGTTTTAAATGTTCCGACTTTCGCGATAGAACATCCACATAGTCCCTGGCCTCATCAGACAACTCTGTTTTTTTAAGCAGATCGATATAGCCGATAATGGATGTCAACGGCGTTTTCAAATCATGAGACACATTCGTGATCAGATCGATCTTCATTTTCTCGCTCTTCACCTGACGTTCCACACTGTTGCTCAGATTTTCAAAAACGTGTGTCAGATCCTCTCCGGCATCATAGATCATAGAATCTTCCGGAATGGCGCTGATCTTCAACGTATCTCCCTCGGAAACTTCATGGATTTCTTCCACCAGTGTTCCCACATCGTTGAGAAAAGTTTTATGCCGATGCATCCATATAAACAGAATAGCCGCACCCAAAAGGATCAACATGGCCGTCAAAAGTCTTGAAAAGCCCCATGCACCGACGCCAAGCAGGCTGACCGCTCCCATAACTACCAAAATTCCAGACATTATCGTCGTTTCCAACTGCATTTTCCGTTCAAACGGATATTTTCTCTGATATTGAAGATTTTTTTCCCGAAGCCATTCCCGAAACCTGTAATACGTCCTCTTACAGAAAGTCGCTTTACGCAATTCAGGAGTTTTCAGATGCCGTATCATCACCATAATATAAGCATTATTTACCAATGCAATGGGAAAGAATACAGCCATAAAACTGCTGTCTGAAAAATATGAACCTGAATAATCGCCATACCAGTCATACATCGGTATCTGAAAATTGTAATAACTAACCGCCAGAATACCGAAGAAAATCAGAAGCAAAACAGCGTACATTAAAACAAGCACATCGCAGTCCCACCGCTTCAGCCATTCCATAAAAAATGGTCTGGACGTTTCCTGATCGATCCGTTTCACCATATAGACCCAGAAGGCAATATTCAAAATTCCAAACAGGTATAACGGCAGTGTCAGCGAATAGTCTGCGTAAAATCCCCATTCGATAAATATGTTCATAAAAATCATCAATAAAATAACCGATATACAATAAAGTCCGGTCATCGTTGTACATTTTTCTTTACAAAACCAAAAGCATTTTTTAATAAGCCCTGGTTTCTTCGGCCCGTACATTTCATACTTTTTCCATCTTATAGCCAATTCCCCACACCACCTTTAAATATTTAGGATTTTTCGGGTCAATTTCAATCTTTTCACGAATCCGGCGGATATGGACCATGACTGTGTTTTCTACAGCATAGGCATCTTCATTCCACACCCGACTGTAAATTTCCTCCGAAGAAAATACACGTCCCGGATAAGACATCAAAAGTTCGACAATTTTATATTCCGTAGCCGTCAGCCGCACTTCCTCACCGCTGACATACATCTGTTTCTGGTCTTTATTCAGCACCAGATCACCCAGATGGATCTCCTCGCTTCCAGGCTCCGAATCATAGGCCGATCCCAGCGTCATATATCTGCGCAGCTGAGCTTTGACTCTGGCCACCAGCTCTTCCGTGCTGAATGGTTTACTGACATAATCATCGGCCCCCATGGATAAGCCGATAATCTTGTCGCTTTCTTCCGTTTTCGCCGATAAAATAATAATCGGTATATTTTTTGTTTCACGAATCTTCATTACAGCGGACAAACCGTTCAACCTCGGCATCATCACATCCATGATAATTAAATGCACCGTATGGTCCATCAAAATGTCCAACGCTTCCAATCCATCGTAAGCTTTCAATGTCTCATAACCTTCGAGTTCCAGAAGTTTTGAAATTGCCCGAACAATTTCTCTGTCATCATCCACTACAAGTATTATTTGTTTCTTCATGGTTTACTCCTTTATCTATCCTGTGCATTTATTGTATCAGGTATTTTTAAAAATTAAATTTATGGATTTCTTTCATTTTTCTTACATCATTTACAGGACCTTGGTTCCGCTCTTCCAGTATATCCCATTTTCTCTGAAAGTTCTACCGTATACCGGCTAATTTCCTGACAGAACAAGATACAGTAAATCGGCCAGCAGCGGCATGGCATTCTGCACCTCTTCCACCGTATTTGTCTGTGCACCGCACTCTACGAGCAGGCTTCTCGGAAGAATATGTAAATTATACTGATAAGACCGCAGATAAATCCGCCGCATCAAATCCGGATAATACTGGGCCGCCTTCGCCTGAAGCTTAAAACTGAAGGCCAGATTTTCCGTCAAATAAGGATTCTGAAGATATTCGATCGGCCCGTTGGCTGCTGTCCGGCACAGGCCATTTAAAAACATGAGCTGCGCCGTGTCTTTTCCGTCAATATTTGTTACCAGCCGTGTTCCTTCGGCCACCCCGTCTCTGTGCAGATCGATAATTACTTTAATCGATGGATATTGTTCAAGTATCTCCCAAATTCTCTCTTCCGCATAGGTATAAGCTGCACTCCGATCTGTTACACCGTCAATCACATCAAAGGTATCCGTCAGATGTAAAACAGAAATGCCATAGCGGCTCTCCAGATTATTTTTTAATGTTTCCCCCAAACCTACGACCGTATCCTGCCATTCGCCCGGACGGCTGTCCGCAAATGCTTCCTGCGAATGAGTGTGGTAAATCAAAACCTTCGGTTCGTCCCCCTGCAGATCAATGCTTAAATCCATATTCATGAAGCTTTCCGCATCCAAAAGTCCATCCGGCGCATAGGTAGTGCTGTCAATGGCATAAAACTGATTGACAAAATAATTATAATCCTTCAGCATATCGACCGTATATACGACGCCCTCGCCGTTGGCTGTCGGGGCGCTGGCCGGCTGTGCCGCCCCGTCCCCTGTCTGAAAACCGTTCTGAGAATTTCCGTCCGTATCACTTTCTGTTCCGGAAATTCCGCCGGTACCGTCTTCCGACCCTGAGCTTTGATTATTCTCTGCATAAACAGCCGCAAGCACGCTATCGGAAGGATAAAGCTCACAGGTATCATTTCCGGCATAAGCAGCCCTGTCCCGTTCCACCAGCCACAGCGGCGCCCAGCTTCCGATCAGACCGTCCGAAATACTTCCTGCGACTTTAGAAAACGATATATACACATCCCGCCCGTATACCACAGGGCTCATACTGTTTAACCATACATTTTTACCGGTCAAAAGGCCCGTCAGCCAAAGGAAAAGGATCCCGCATACGAATTCAAACAAATATAATATTTTTCTGCCCAACCACATCGCCCTGCCTTTACTTTCGTTTTGTCCTTTAAGTACCATCACTATTATATGTGGTCTTTAAAAACCTATGCCATCGAATGACAGAGCTGATTTAACGCCTCAGAAAGGGTATAGCTCATCTGCTGGACAATCTCATCAATATTTTTCGGCGTTACAAACATACTCATCATTTCCGGCGCCATCAATTCCCGCATCAACTGATACCTCTCCTGCTCATCGAAAGGAGCCACGCCTTCCCAAATCCGTTCCGATAACCGATTCTGTGTCTCGTCCATAATCGTCAGAAGATTTCCAATCGTATCATTGACAATTGTCGCCGCATCAATCACCGTTGGGATTCCGATAGCGATCACCGGGATCCCCATAGCCTCTTCATCAATTCCAAACCGCCGGTTTCCCACTCCGGCTCCCGGCGCAATTCCTGTATTTGTAACCTGGATCGTCTTATTTAAACGCTTCACACTCCGTGCTGCGAGGGCGTCAATAACAATCAATACATCCGGCCGAGTCTCTCGAACCGCTCCAAGTAAAATTTCCCGCGTTTCAATCCCCGTCTGAGCCATCACCCCCGGCGCCAAAGCGCTGACACATCCCATTCCCCGGGTTATTTCCGAATGCGTTCCATATTCCTGGATCAGATGCCGAGTGATAAAAAGATGATCTACGACCATCGGTCCCAGAGCATCCGGCGCCATTTCCCGATTGCCAATCCCGGCAACCAATATTTTTTTATGTTTCATATCCGGAATCAAGCGACGTATCTGCTCTGCCACCTCATTTGTGATTTCCCGGTGATAACTCACATCCGTTTCATCCAGCATCGGAACTTCCAGAGTTACATAGTCTCCAATCGCCTTTCCCAATTTCTTTGCTCCCCGTTCATTTTCCACCGTGACCCACGTCACCCGAATCCCTGATACACGGCCGACCTCTTCCTCAATCCGAATTCCCTGGAGTTTCTCTGTTTCCTGAAACATTTCCGCATTCTCAATTGCCAAATCCGTACGCACTGAACTGTTCATAAATCCGCTCCTTTTCTCTGCTTTTTACTATGAATTTTTTCCAAAAGATTTCGGATTATGTATTGACAATTGCAAAAGATTCTCTTATTATATAAGAGTATGTTTACATTAGAACGTCCGTGTCCGGCTTTAATGAATATACACGTGAAAAATATTCAATAAAGGGAGGTGTCCAGATTGGCTAACATCAAATCTGCAAAGAAAAGAATCCTTGTAACTCAGACAAAGGCTTTAAGAAATAAGATGACAAAATCCGCTGTTAAAACTGCTGTCAAAAAAGTAGACGCAGCTATCGCAGCGAATGATAAAGAGCTGGCTAAAGCCGAATTATTAAAAGCTACCAGCACTATAGATAAAGCAGCTTCCAAAGGCATTTACCATAAGAATACTGCTTCCAGAAAAATCAGCCGTTTGAACCTTGCTGTCAACAAAATGGCGTAAGCAATGAGCATTGCAAAAGCAGAAGACGGCAAAACGATTGCTCGCAAGCAGTTTTGACGGATTCTGTTTTTATAAGGCGAATGCCGTCAGTGAAGAAAAACGAAGTTTTTCTGAACGGGCGCAATGCGAATTATTCCGCAGGCATTGTGAAAACAGAAGCTGATATTTTGAAATGAATATTAAAGAACTGAGATATACACCCTCACATCTCAGTTCTTTTTTATTTTATTCAAATGCCCTATTCTGCAAAATCTGTCGACCAAATGTGATTGCACTCTCTGGCAAAGAACATATAATAATATATAAAAGACAAAACATTTCTTTTGGCATTTCGCCGGAATACCCAATTATTAAAATCTGTGATATAATAAGGAAGGAGCAAGCAGACTATTTGAAAACAGAAATTGCAAAAGACATTGAAACGGCCGGATATAGTATTCAATATGACACTCAATGCAAAAAAGTTCTTGCAAACAAACGAATATTGGCATGGATTATGAAAGAAGCTGTCACTGAGTTTTCGCATTTATCCATTGACTACATTTATAACTGTATCGAGCATGAACCCGAAATTGGTACTATATCCACGGAACCAGGATGCACAAATACAAAAGAGAAAATCACAGGAATAAATACAGAAGATAAAGTTCAAAATGAAGGTTCTATTACATATGATATTCGTTTTGAGGTATTTGCACCTCATGAAGAAGCTCCTGTTAAGATCATTCTTAACATTGAGGCCCAAAAAGATTTTTATCCGGGATATCCTATTGTAACAAGGGGCATTTACTATGACGCCCGAATGATTTCTGCACAAAACGGTACGGAATTTTCGAAATCTAATTACGGGGATATTAAAAAGGTCTATTCCATCTGGATTTGCATGAATGCACCGAAGCATATTGGAAATGCGATTTCGAGATATGATATCCATAAGACAGATGTCATTCACAATGTACCTGAGGAAATAAGAAACTATGATAAAATGTGTATTGTTATGATATGCCTGAATGAAACGCAAAAAGAAAAACATGCGTTTTTCAATATGATGAATACACTATTATCACTAACCCTGGATGTAAATACCAAAAAGTCAATTCTTCAAAATGAATATCACATACCCATGGATGATGGTTTAATTAAGGAGATGAGTTTAATGTGCAATTTATCCGAATACGTCTGGGAATGCGGGAACAAGGCCGGTATAGAAACCGGACTTGAGCAAGGTCGTCGTGAAAACACAGAAACAATTGTTAAAAACCTTTTAAGAATCGGCTCTGTTCCGGATTCGGTGATTATGGAAGCTGCCCAGATTACAGAAGAAGAATTAACACAAATTAAAATTGAAATGTAAAAGGGACCGGGATGTGTACTTATTCACATCCCGGTCTGTTTTTTCACCACCGGCATACACAGTTCAAAAGACACAATGGATTTATCACTGTCTATTTCTGATAAGTCAGGCACATCCATATGAACCTCCAGGGTGCCGTCCATTTCTTCAGTCAGTGATTTCGCCACAGTCAATCCCAGACCGGTGCCCTCCTGATTTCGTGAACTATCCTGCATATAAAATCTGTCAAACAAATGGGAAGCCTCTTCCTCTGACAATCTGGTTGTATCATTGATAAAGGAAATCGTTACATTTTTCTCTGTCTCTCTGACCATAATGTTGAGGCTGGTATCCGCATAC